>CAMCKZ010000101.1 GCA_945875545.1 Polyangium aurulentum
GTCAGACGATGGGCGTGCACCCGTCGCTGCTTCCACGGCATCGCGGCCCCGATCCGATTTTTTGGGCAATTGATGCGGGCGATTCGGTCACGGGCGTGAGTGCGCATCGCCTCGAAGAAATCTACGATGTCGGAGGCGTGCTCGGGCAGCGCTCGGTACCCATCGACGACGCCGTAAACGGGTGGGCGCTGGCGAAGCGACTGGATCGACCGAGTTTGGCCCTGTTGCGAGAACTCTTGGGGCGCGTGCGGGCGGGCGAGGTTTTGGCCGCGCTTCCGCAAGATGAGACCCTCGCGACAGAAGCCCCCGCGCTTGCAGACGAAGACCTAGCCATTGTATGGTCGTGGGATGCTGAGCGTATTCTTAGGCGCATACGCGCTGCATCCCCGTGGCCCGGAGCGTGGACGCAGATCGGCGCGGAACTCGTGACCGTCGTCGAGGGGGCCGTCCACGCGAACGACTCCCGCGCGTTGGCCCCGGGCGAAGCATGGGTTGAGGGCGAGCGGGCCTTCGTTCGCTGCGCGCGCGGGTCCCTCGAATTGCGGGCCCTGCGCACGGAAGACGAACGCGTTTTACGAGGAAAAAGCCTGGCCGAATTTGTGGAGCAGCAGGGGCGCGTTTCTTTCGCGGAATGACTTGCGTCCGGCCCACGCGTCAGGCATGAGGGGCCCCTCTGTGGCGAGCACGTGAACAGCTCACCAACTACGAAAGTCAAAATGCGCAATCAATATGTCAGTCTCTTCGCCTTCGCAGGCCTGGTCGCCGCGAGTTCCGTTGGCGGATTCGCGTGCAGCGCCGCCACTCCCGTTGCGGCAGTGGCCACCGCCGATGCGGGGACAAAAGATGCAGCGACCGCGAAGGACGGAGCCACAGCGGCGGTGGATGCGGGGCCCGTTGAGGGTTCGTCGTGCGCCCTCGCCATCGCGGCAGACCTTGGGGCAGAGCAGGCGGGCGACCTCGACCTGCCAGGCAAAAAAGTGTTCTACGCGTTCGACGTCAAAGCAGGGGATTTTCTGCTCCTCAGCGCATCCACGGCGGCCACCGCCGACACCGGCGAAGAGATCGTCGACACCGCGATTTCGCTTTACAGCGCCGATGGCAGCAAGCTTCTGGCGAACCTCGACGACGCATTTCCCCGTTACACCACCGACGCAGAATTTTATTACCGCGCAACGGCCGACGCCAAACTCTGCGCGCGCGTCTCCGATTTCGCGACGTGGTCTGGTGCGGCGAGTGTCGTGGCAACCGATACGGCTTACAAATTCTTGGCGGCGAAAATCGACCCGGCCTCGGCGGTTGTCACCTTCGACACGGAACCAAACGACACCAACGCCGCGCCGCAATTGGGCAAGCTCAAGGCCTTCGCCACGCCGCCGGGCGCCTTCTCTTACGTGATGGGCGTTCTTGGCGCCGCCGGCGACATCGACACCTTCAAGTTCACAGTGCCACCAGGCGCGACGAGCATCGGTCTGAGCGTGCCCCCCGTTGGCGCTCCGGTGGCCCAAGGCAAGTCGAGCTACGGCTCCACGATCGCCCGTTTTGCCGTGACCGTGAAGAAGCTTGATGGCACGATCATCGCCGAAATAAGCCCACCCGTCGGCGACGCCGAGAAGACGACGGACGGCCTCACCGCACCTGTAGCAGCCGGCGACTATCTCGTGACTATCCGCCGTCCAGACGGCGTTGCAGCGGGCGCAAACGACTTTTACGCGACGACGCTGACCTTCGGCGGCTCGAACCCCGTTGAGGCCGAAGTCCTCGGCGCGAACAGCAACGACAGCATCGCCACCGCGCAGGCCTTGACGATGAAGGTCGACGCGGCGAACGCAAAACTCCGCGACGGCTACATCCTGGCTTACCTGCCCGCCGGCGACGTTGCCGATCACTTCTCGTTCCCCGTGATCGCGACCGACAAGGTCTCCTTGTCGTGCAGCGCGCTCCGCAACGGTTCCGGCCTCACGGACTTCAGCGTCGAGGTCTTCATCGACGGCACGAGCAAGCAGTCGGAAACCGAAGTTGCCACCAAAGACATCTTGTGGGCTACACCGGCTGCCGGTTCGACCTCGACTGCGGCTTCCAAGCCCGGCATCACTGGCACTGCAGGCACCGCGGTCGTGAAGCTCGCCGCCGCAGGGCGATCGACGACCAATCTCGGCACGTACTATTTGTGCGGTGTTCACATCGCCGCCCCCTGAGCCGACGGCACACTTTCAGTGGCCTGTCAAGACCGCTCCCGAAAGGGGGCGGTTTTTTTCTTTCGCCAGGTCAGCCAGGTCAAAGCCAGGTCAAAGGCCGGTCAAAGCCAGGTCAAAGGCAGGGGCGGACGCAAAATAATCGCGGCTGTTTGGCTTGACGTTCGGCCGGTCGGGGCCTAGACCAATCATACCCTTACGTGAGGGTACGAGTCATGATCATCCACCTTCCCATCGCCCCGCCATCGGTACTGCCGATTGAGCCTCAAGCCGTGGTCCCAGAATTGGGGCACGGTGTGATGCAAGTTGGTGATTTGGCTCGCGAAACGGGCAAAACCATTCGCGCGCTGCACCTCTACGAAGAGATGGGACTTCTCCGGCCCCACGAGCGCACCAAGGGCGGATTTCGCCTTTACGGCCAAGACGCCGTCCTTCGCATTCGCTGGATTGGCCGCATGCAGGAGATGGGCCTCAGCCTCAGCGACGTGCAGACCCTTGCCCGAGACTTTGAGAACTCCCCGGTGGCCCCGGCGGCCATGCAGCACATCCGCAAACAATACGCAAACAAGCTGCTGGCCACACGCGAGCACATGGCCCGCTTGAAGCAGCTGGAGTCCGACCTTCAAAAGAGTTTGGCCTACCTCGACACCTGCGATGTGTGCGCGCCCGAGACGGTGCGGCGCGCGTGCACCAACTGCGACCACCACGACTGCCACGACCCCATGCCGGAGCTCGTCGCCGGCCTTCACGCGAGCTAGCCATGCCTATCCAGTTCCCTATTTTTATGGATTACCACTCCACAACTCCAGTGGATCCGCGCGTGCTTGAGGAGATGATTCCCTTCTTCACGCAGCACTTTGGCAATGCGGCGTCGCGCAATCACGCGTTTGGTTGGCACGCCGAGTCGGCCGTCGATGTCGCCCGCGAGCGCATCGCAAAGCTCATTGGTGCGTCGAGCGAAAAAGAGATCGTTTTGACCTCGGGAGCTACCGAGTCGAACAACCTCGCCATCAAGGGAATTGCAGACTTTTGTCGCGATAAAGGCCGGCACATCATCACCACGGTGATTGAGCACAAGGCGGTTCTTGATACGTGCAAGCGCCTCGAAAAAGAGGGCTTCGAGGTCACGTATTTGCCCGTCGATACCGACGGCCTCGTGGACCTGAATCGCCTCGAAGCAGCCTTTCGCCCCGACACCATTCTTGTCTCGGTGATGTTCGCGAACAACGAAATCGGCACCGTGCAGCCCATGGCCGAAATCGGAAAACTGTGCCGCGCGCGCGGCGTTCTTTTTCACACCGACGGCGTGCAAGGCATCGGCAAGGTGCCCTTCGACGTCGACACCATGCACATCGATCTCGCGTCGATCACGGCGCATAAAATGTACGGGCCCAAGGGCGTCGGAGCCCTCTACGTTCGCCGATCGAAGCCCCGCGTTCGGCTCGTGGCGCAAATGGACGGCGGCGGTCACGAGCGCGGAATGCGCAGCGGCACGCTGAATGTGCCAGGCATTGTCGGCTTCGGAAAGGCTGCAAAAATACTGACCGAAGAGGGCGTAGCCGAGTCTGCCCGCATCTTCGCGCAGCGCGAACGCCTGCACGCCAAGATCGCGAGCCGCATCGAAGAAACGTATTTGAACGGCTCGCGCGATCATCGACTGCCGGGCAACTTGAACCTCAGCTTCGCGTTCGTTGAAGGCGAAGGCCTCATGATGGCCATCAAAGATGTCGCGGTGTCGTCCGGGTCCGCGTGCACCTCCGCGAGCCTCGAGCCATCTTACGTGCTTCGCGCGCTCGGCGTCGGCGAAGAGCTGGCGCACTCCAGCATTCGGTTTGGCCTCGGGCGATTCACCACCGACGAAGAGGTTGATTACGTCGCCGAGCTTGTCGTGCAGAAGGTTCTCAAACTGCGCGAGTTGTCGCCCCTCTACGAGATGTTCAAAGAGGGCATCGATCTCAAATCCGTCCAGTGGGTCGCGCACTAGAGCAGTTTTTGATCGGGGGAGCGCCTGCTGCCGCTCCCCAGATGCCCCCCAGCCGGATTTCCAAGCCGCACGCAATCCAGTCCGGAATCCATGACCGTGAAAACCGCACTAAGCCGTCCCGAAGCCGTGGCACAGCCTGCATAAGCGCGACGGCATTCGCAAACCATTCATAAAGCAGTACAAGTATTACGGAGAACTCATTATGGCATACAGCGAAAAAGTCCTCGAACACGCAGAAAACCCTCGCAATGTGGGCACTCTCGATAAAGACGACCCAAACGTCGGAACGGGCCTAGTGGGCGCTCCCGCCTGCGGAGACGTCATGCGCCTCCAAATTCGGGTGGGCGAGGGAGGCCTCATCGAAGACGCGCGCTTCAAAACTTTCGGGTGCGGAAGCGCCATTGCCTCGTCGTCCCTCGCGACCGAGTGGCTTAAGGGCAAGAGTCTCGCAGAGGCCTCGACGATCAAAAATACGTCCATCGTCGAAGAGCTCAATCTTCCGCCCGTCAAGATTCACTGCTCGGTGCTCGCCGAAGACGCCATCAAGGCGGCCATCGCCGACTACCGCGCGAAGCAGTCCGTCAAGGCCGCGCGCGAGAGCGCGTAACGAGGCCGTCGCCAGCTAGGCAACGGGGCAACGAAGCAAGGATTCAGCGATGGAAACCATAGGCATGACGATGTTGGTTCCGGCCTCCACTGGCGACGCCGCGGCGCTTGATGTGTCGCGGTTGTCGTTCGGCGTCTCGGCCGAAGCAGCGCGCGCGATTCGGCGCCAGATCGACAAACGGGGCACGCCCGAGGCGAGCCTTCGCGTGGGCATTCGCGGGGGTGGCTGCTCGGGTTTTTCCTACGTTATCGAGTTCGAAGACGGCCCGGCCCACGAGCGCGATCGGGTCATCGAAGCCGAGGGTGTGCGTGTGCTGATCGACCCCAAAAGTCTCGTGTACCTGGCCGGCGGCGAGCTTCATTGGGAGAAGACCTTGATGCAACAAGGGTTCAAGTTCCTCAACCCAAACGAGAAGACGAACTGCGGCTGCGGTCACTCGTTTACCGTGTAGTATGCATGAATCCGTTTGAGCGTCTTGGCCTGGAGCCGAAATTTTCTATCGACCTCGTGCAAGTTGAGCGCGTGCATCGCGAGCTCTCGCGGGCTCTTCATCCTGATCGCCACGTGCGGGGTTTGCCTTCCGAGCGTGTGCGGGCCCTCGACGAGGCCGTCTCGGTGAACGAGGCGTGGCGCACGCTTCGCGACCCCATTCGCCGCGCGGAGGCCATCTTGGAGCTTCGTGGCAGCGGCGCGCCGTCGCCGCACGCAACGCCGTCGCCGGGTTTTCTGATGGCCATGATGGAGCGTCGCGAAGACCTCGAGGCCGCCAAACACCAGGGAATCACGGCACTTCAGGCCATCGAAGGCGCTGTCGCCCGCGACCTGACCGAGACCTTGGAGGAGCTCGCCCAAGCGCTGGACAGCGCGAGTGCCGAGCACGCCCCGGCGCGACGCCTCCTCGCTGAAGTCCGTTTCCACCAGCGCTTACTTGATGAAGTTACTAGCCTTATATCAGACTGATTCGGTATGTTTTTAGAAATACACGACCCCAAAGCCCCACCTCGCGCCATCGGCATCGATCTTGGCACCACGAACTCCATCGTGGCGTGCATATCCAACGAGCGCCCTGGGCCCATTGCCGACTGCACGGGCGAGGTGCTTGTTCCGAGTGTGGTGTGTTTCGACGACGGCGGAGACGTGATCGTGGGAACGCGCGCGCGAATGCGGGCCGCGTTGCAGCCAAAAAGTACCGTGGTTAGCGTCAAGCGATTCATCGGCCGGGCCCACGACGACTCGGAAACACGGCGCCTCGGGCCGTACACCTTCGTGGCGCCCGCCCCGGGAGAGGCGAATCTCGTGCGCTTCGATGTGGGCCGTGAGCACGCGGTGACCCCCATAGAGGTCAGCGCGTATATTTTGGCGGAGCTTCGTGGGCGCGCGGAAGAAGAACTTGGGCGCATCGGCGGCGCTGTCATCACGGTTCCCGCGTACTTCGACGACACGCAGCGCCAGGCGACCAAAGAGGCCGCAAAGATGGCGGGCATCGAGGTCTTGCGCCTGATCAACGAGCCCACCGCGGCGGCGTTGGCGTACGGCCTTGACCAAAAACAAAACGGTCTCTTCGCGGTTTACGACCTCGGCGGCGGCACGTTTGACATCACGGTTTTGCAGCTCGAAGATGGTGTTTTCCAGGTAAAATCCACGGGCGGCGATAGTCAGCTCGGCGGCGACGACATGGACCGCTTGGTCGCAGAAACCCTCGCGGACGACCTCTCCTTGACGGCCGAATTGATGCGCACGCCGCTTGTCGCGCGCGCACTTTTGACGGCAGCGAGGGCCCTCAAACACTCCCTGACGGACGCCGAGAGCGCGACGTTCGTGGTCGAAGAGGGTTCGGTTCTCGCGGGAACATGCGTGCAGATTACACGCGTGCGATTTGATGCTCTCGTGGGGCCTCTCCTCGAACGAACGGGCCGCGCGTGCAAGCGTGCCCTTCGCGATGCGGGCGTGACCGCCGCAGACCTCGACGGAATTATTTTGGTTGGCGGCTCGACGCGCGTGCCCGAGGTGCGCCGTTTTGTGGAGCAAATATTCGGGCGCGCGCCGTTCACCGGCATCGATCCGGACTTGGCCGTCGCGTTCGGTGCGGCGATCCAGGCCGACCTCCTCGCGGGCACCGGCAATGTACCCGAGGTGCTTCTCTTGGACGTACTTCCCCTGTCTCTCGGTATCGAGGTGGGCGGCGGTGTGGTCGACAAAATATTGCCGCGGAATACAACCATTCCGGCGGGCGCGCGGGCGAGCTACACGACGCAAGAAGATGGCCAAACTGGCTTCACTCTGCACGTACTTCAGGGCGAGCGCGAACTCGCCGCCGACTGCCGAAGCCTCGCGCACTTCACGTTGAAGGGCATTCCGCCAATGGCCGCGGGGCTTGCGCGCCTCGAGGTCTATTTTCGTGTCGACGCGGACGGCATTCTCAGTGTGCGTGCGCTCGAAGTAACGACAGGAATCGAGCAAATTGTCGAGGTAAAGCCGTCTTCGGGCCTCGACGACAGCGTCGTCGAGAGGCTGCTTTTGGAGGCTTACGATCGCGGTGAATCCGACCTTATGAAACGCCGCGTGGCCGAGGCTAGCAGCGAGTGCGAGCGCCTTCACCGGGCCGCGGTGCGGGCCTTGCGCATCGACGGCAGCCTTCTTGAAGCGGGCGAAGAGGTGGCGATAGGGGCCGCGCTTGACGGCCTCGCAGCGGCGTCGGGGGGCGGTGATCCGGATGCCATGCGACGCGCGATGGAAGACGTGGATGCCCTCACAAAACCGTTCGCGGTGCGGCGTATGAACCGGGCCATCGGCGAGGCGCTCGCGGGCCGAACGATCGACGATGTGGACGCGAAGCCGGACCTCGTGCAAGGACGCGGATGATGAGCGAGAGCGAAGAGTGCGTGGTTTCCTTTGAGGGATTTGGCGAAGTTCGCGTCAGGGTAGGCCTCTCGATTTTGGGTGCGGCCCAACTGGGTCGCGCGCCGCAAGGCTCCGCATGCGGCGGCGTGTGCGCGTGCTCCACGTGCCACGTCTACGTGAAGGAGGGCGCGCACCTGCTGTCGGAGCTCGAAGACGAGGAAAACGACGTGCTCGATAAAGCCTTCGATGTCCGCGCGAACTCGCGCCTTGGCTGCCAGGCTAAATTGGCACGACCAGGGCGCGTGGTCGTGGCCTTGAGCCGCGAGAGTGTCGATGCCTATTACAACGAACACCCGGGCGAGCGCGGGCACTAGAAGTGCGTGCCCTCACTTCGGGCGAATGGCATCCATTTGAGCGACGAGGCGCGGGAGATTGCCCTTGTAAAGGAGCAGGCCATCGAAGCCGTATTTGCCGTAATTTGCCCCCTCGATCGGATCGGAGGTGTGCAGGTAAAACTTGGCGCGCGCGTTGCCGGCTTCGTCGGCCGCCGATCGCAGCTTCGGCAGCCCGGGGCCGCCGTCTTGGCCCGGCATGTGGAAGTCGACGATGATGAGTTCGGCGCCGCCAATAGCCGGAACGGCTTCGTCGATGCTCTTGGCGGTCTTCACAGCGAAGCCTGACGCTTCTAGCGCCTTCTTCATGGCTGCGAGCGCAGCTGCACTGTCGTCGATGATGAGGACTCGGACTGGGCGGCCCATGCATCCACCTTTAGGCCTCAACGCCTCGCTCGACAAGATGCTCTCTTTGGGCTGAAGAGAGATCATGGGGTCTCGCGATGATTTGCGGGGCCACTGGCAACAAAGGAACGCCGCCGTGACGATTCGCTCAGACCGCTGGATTAGGAAAATGGCCGATGAAAAAGGGATGATTGAGCCCTTTGAACCTGGCCAAATCAAGTTCGTCGACGGACGCCGTATCGTGTCTTACGGCACATCGTCCTACGGGTACGATGTCCGTTGTTCGCGGGAATTTAAGATTTTTACGAACGTAAATTCCGCGATCGTTGACCCGAAGGCGTTCGATGCCGCGAGTTTTGTTGACTTCGTCGGCGACGTGTGCACGATCCCCCCCAACAGCTTTGCCCTTGCACGTACCGTGGAGTATTTTCGTATTCCACGCACAGTACTCACCATATGCCTCGGTAAGTCTACGTATGCGCGGTGCGGAATCATCGTTAACGTGACGCCTCTCGAGCCCGAGTGGGAGGGCCACGTGACCCTGGAATTCTCGAACACGACGACTCTCCCGGCCCGCATTTATGCAGGTGAAGGTGTCGCGCAGATGATTTTCTTGGAGGCCGACGAAGCCTGCGAGACGAGCTACAAAGATCGCGAAGGCAAGTACCAAGGGCAGACCGGCGTTACCCTCCCGCGCTTGTAATCTCTCCCATCACCTTCCGGCTGCGCGTCGCGCTCAAATGAGGTCGGTGCGGCCGCCAGCTTTCAGCGCTTGCACGGCCAGTTTCGCATCTTGGGCGCGCTCTCGGGGCAGCACGAGAATGGCGTCGTCGGTCTCGACGATGATGAGATCGTTGACGCCGATGAGGGCGATCGTCTTGCCCTTCGTTGACGTGCGGAGATCGCGCACAAGGTTTCCCCGCGCATCAAATGCCATGGCGTGGGGCGGCAGCGCGTTGCCGTCTTCGTCTTTCGACGCGAGCTCCCAGGCCGACTGCCATGAGCCCACATCGGACCAGCCAAAGTCGCCCGGGACAACCGCGATTTCGGCCGCGTGCTCCATGAGCCCGTGATCGATGCTGACGCTTGGGAGCCTGCGAAAAACCTGATCAAGGACGCTTCGCTCGTGGCCCTCTTTTGCGGAGCTATCGAGCACCGCGAGACCCGACGCAAGTTCCGGCATGTGCGTCGTGATTTCGTGGCGCATGACGTCGGCGCGAAAGACAAACATACCTGCATTCCACAGGTGACTGCCCGCGGAGAGGTAGTGCTGCGCGACCGCGAGCGAAGGCTTCTCGGTGAATTTAATGACACGGCGAATGCCCTCGGCAATCACAGCGCCTCTCTCGATGTAGCCGTAACCCGTTTCAGGGCGCGTCGGCACGATGCCTATCGTGGTGATGAAGCCCCGCGCCGCGGCCTCGGTGGCCTTGGTGAGCACGCGGCGAAACTCGTCTTCGTCTGTCACCACATGGTCGCTCGGAAGGACCATGACGATGGCGTTTGAGCATCGGCGCTGGATGACTGCGGTTGCCCACCCGATGCACGGGGCGGTGTTGCGCGCGAGGGGTTCTGCGAGGATATTTTCAGCCGGAATGTGGGGCAAGAGCGCTTTCGCCTTCGCCTCCAGATGGCGTCCCGTGGCGACAAAAATGCGCTCGTGGGGCACGAGGGGCGCGATGCGATTGATCGTCGCTTCCAGTAGCGATTCGTCGTCGTGCGCGCCGAGGGCGAGGAACTGCTTTGGATGCTTCTCGCGCGACGCAGGCCAGAACCGTGTGCCCGCACCACCCGCCATAATGACAGCGTAAACGACTGGTAGTGTTTCAGTATGCATATCAGTCTCGTTTACGGTGCAGTTTACGGTGCAGTTTACGGTGAAGCATGGCCCCAGGCGAGGCAGGCGAGGGCGAGGGGCACGAGGTAGATGGCAAAAAACGCGAGGCGCCCGGAGACGAGAAGTTTCCTCAGCGCGAGGAGCGCCACAACGCCGAAGGCAAAACTTACGAGCATCCCCAAGACGAGCGTGAGCGGGTCTGCGCCCCCCGTGAACGCCTTACGGCCCTCGAGGAGCAGGGCGCCGAAGACCGCGGGAAGAGACAACAAAAACGACAGTTCAAAGGCCCGTTGACGCGCGACGCCCGCCCACAAAAGTGCTGCAATTGTGCAGGCGGATCGCGATAGGCCCGGAAGTACCGCGAGGCCTTGGGCGAGGCCAATCAGAACGCCGGCGGGCAGGGTGGGCTCGGTGCGTTTTCCTTCGGGCGCGCGCGAGGCGAGGAGGACCGCCGCGGTGGTGCCGAAAAGGCACAGGCCGATGATGGTCGGCGAGTCGCTCCATGCCTCGACGGAATGTTTCAGTCCCAAGCCCACAATGCCCGTCGGAATGGTCGCTACAACGACCGCCACGGCGTCGCGGCCCCCCTGGCTGGCAGTCAGTGTGCTCGGCGCCGAAAGCGACGCGAAGGCCTCACGTAGGGCCGACAATACGCGTTCACGAAGAACGACCAACGTGGCGGCCAGCGTGCCCGCATGAAGAATCACGGTGACCGGCAGCGACGGCTCGTGGCCAAAAAGTCGCTGAGCGATCGCCAGATGGCCGTCGCTCGAAATGGGTAAAAATTCCGTGATGCCCTGGATGACGCCAAGGACGATGATCTCCAACAGGGACGGGTTCGCTTGCACGCGCCGCCCCTAGCACGGGCGAGGGCCAAGTCGCGAAGCGGCAAAGCCGCCAATGGCGCGTCACCGTCAAGAGGGTGCCACTGAACGAGCGTCCATGGCTTTCGGAGCGTCAAACCTATGGCGCGCGGCGGGGTTCCGACTGGAAAAATGCTGGCAAACAGAATTACGCGGTTCGCCGCAGACGTTGGCAAGACACTTGCTCCATGGGGCTCGAACCCCACCCGGAGGAATCATGAGCGCAGCCGCTCTCGCCCCAGTTATTGCCATTCCGTCAAAGCGCCGCATCGGTGAAATTGCACCTCCGGACCGCGTTGATGACGATGCCTACCTCGGCCAGTTTATCCCGCTTCATTACCACGGACAGCTCCTCACCGACGAGCCCCGCCTGCGCGCGTTCCAAGAGACAATCGACAGGCTTGTGCCCGAAGGCTCCCACGTCGTCGAGCTCGGCGCCGGCACCGGCGTACTCAGCTTCTTCGCCTCGAAACGCGCGCGCAAAGTCAGCTGCATCGAACGCATTCCGCACGTGGCCGCCGCAGCCCGGGCCCTCATTGCGATCAACGGCGCGAGTCACAAAGTTCGTGTCTTCGAAGGCGACGCGCGCACGTTCGTCCCCGATGAACCCGCGGACGTTGTCATCTGCGACATGCTCCACGCGGGGCTTGTGCGTGACAAACAAATCGCCGTCCTCGAAGACTTCAAAGCCAGGCACGAAGCGCACTTCGGCCGCGCGATTCCAACGATCATTCCCGAGGCCACCATTCTCGCGGTGCAGCCAATCTTTCAACCATTTGATTTTAATGGGTTTTTTGCCCCAATCCCCCTCTTTTCGCCGCCGGGAATTGGCTCAGGACAGACCGTGGAATTGGGCTCGCCCGAGGTCTACGCCATCGTCGAATACGCCCGCGAAACGCCCCTCGATTTCGTCTTTGATCGCCTCATGACCATCGACACCGCGGGCACCGTGAACGCGTTGCGCTTCGTCACGAAAAATGTCGTCGGCATCTTTCCCGAGACGGGCCGCACCTGCGACTGGCACATGAACTACCTATCGATTCCCCTCGCCGAACCCATTCACGTCAGCGCCGGCGAGCGCATTCGCGTGAAGTTTCACTACGAGGCTGGATGCTCCATGCAGAGTCTCGGCGACGGACTTTCGGCCCAAATCTGGCGCCGTTCCCAGCACGGCTAGGGAAACGCTGTTCACGAAAAAGAATGACGCGCGGAGGGGGGACTCTCTGCGCGTTTTTCTTTGCACCCCGTCG
>CAMCKZ010000102.1 GCA_945875545.1 Polyangium aurulentum
TACGCCCGGGCAGTCCTCGCTTTACGCCGAATAGCCAGCGAATCTGCTGGATTCCCGCATTCGCGGGAATGACGAATCGCGCGGTGGCGCTTCGCGGGCGGGGCCGTGACGAATCGGGGGGCGGCGCGGCATTCGCGGTGGGGCGGCGCGGCATTCGCGGTGGGGCGGACGGCTTACCCCCTCTCCTGGGACCCACACCCCATGCTATCCCAGCCCGCTACGCGTTCTGGGGCATGGGTCCCGCCCAGGCTGCGCAGCAACTGGGATACGATGGGGGGACCCATCGCCCAGGCTGCGCAGCAACTGGGATACGATGGGGTTTGGACCCGTTCGCGGTGGGGCGGACGGCTTACCCCCTCTCCTTGGACCCGTTCGCGGTGGGGCTACGCCCGGGCAGTCCTCGCGTCACCCCGAATACCGTGCGAATCTGCGTCACTCCCGCCGCCGCGGGAGTGACGGGGGACCCACACCCCATGCTATCCCAGCCCGCTACGCGTTCTGGGGCATGGGTCCCGCCCAGGCTGCGCAGCAACTGGGATACGATGGGGTTGGGACCCGTAGACCCTCGAATCTCTGTCACGCTTTCGGCTCGCCGCGCCTAGGATGCGGTGGGTCCCTTCTCCTCTATCCGTCAACTTATCCGGCAACCGTTCGCCGATCGTCGAAAGCCCCTCGGTGGAACCTGGCGTGGAACCTGGCGTGCAACCTGGCTCGCCGCGATCCTTGTGGTGCCGTCGGTCGGGCGCGTGTCCGCTCAAACCAGCCCAGACTTGAATCGCACGGACGAGACCGCTGCCCACGGTTTCCACGAGCCGACCCACACGCTTGAAAAGCCCGCAGACCTTGACGCGGAGGCACCCCTGGACCGAGACGCCGTCGTTGCCCTGGCCGTCGCGCGGAGTCCCTCGCTTGCGGCAGTCGCCCACCGCGCGCGGTCGATGGTTCACGCAGCCCGCGCCGAGGGCTCACTGCCCGCTGGCGAACTTGGCTTCCAGGCGTGGAACCTCCCGCTGACCCGCCCGTATGCCGTCGGCGACGCCGATATGTACATGGTCGAACTGCGGCAGCGATTTCCTGCCCCTGGGTCTCTCGATGCTCGCGCGCGAGCCACCGCCGAAGACGCCCAGGCCGTGTTGGCGGAGGTTGCGACGGAAGAGCGCGTTACGGCCCAACGTGCGGCCGACGCCTATGCGGACTACGTTCACGGTCGTCAAGACCACGCGTTGCACCACCAGCACATCGCGTTGCTCGAGCAAATGCAGAGGGCCGTCCAGGCGCGCTTCACCACCGCCGGTGCGCGGCTCGCAGACGCCGCCCGTGTCGACCTTGAGCTTGCGAAAACACGGCGGTCCATCGCGCGCATCGACGGCGATATCGCGCGCGCACGGTCCACCATCAATGCCCTGCTGCGCCGCGGCGCCGATGCTCCGTTGGGAACACCGCGTGAGGTTGGCCCCGAAACCGTACGCATCCCCGTGGCCGATCTCTTGGCGCGCGCGCTGAACAGCCGAGGCGCGACCCTCGCCGCAGGCGCGCGCGTTCGAGCCGCCCGGGCACGACGCGATGCCGCAGAGGTCGAGGCTCACGTCCCCGAGTTCACAGTGGGCCTCGGCTACTGGCAAGACCCCATGCGTAGGCCAGGCGTCGGTGCCACAGCATCGATGTCCCTGCCCTGGCTCTGGGGACCGCAGCAGCATCGGCTCGATGAGGCGAGAGAGCGCGAAGCCTCGGAACGGTCTTCAGACGATGGCGCGGGCGTCGATCTGCAGTCGGAGGTGAGCGTTGCCCGTGCCCAGCTCGCGGCGTTTGAGCAAGAGCTAACCGTCGTTCACGGCGAGGCAGTGCCCGCTGCGCGCCGTTCGATTGATGCGGTGCGCGCCGCCTACACGACCGGCAACGCGTCGCTCCTCGAATGGGTGGACGCCGCCCGATCCGTGGTGGACCTCCAAATGGAAGAGACTGATCTAACCGCCGAACTCGCCCACGCGGTGGCTGCGCTCGAGCGCGCGGTCGGATCGCAGTTGCCGCGCGTGGCCGTCTTGACCCCTCTCTTGACCGAGGAACATCCATGAGCACGCCGCCCCATGCCGCCGACGAATCCCCCAGGCCAAGTGCTTCGTCGCGCGAGTCTGCGCCCGCGACGCCATCGCACCCCATCCGCGGTCTTCGCGTCATGGCGGTGGTGCGCTGGATTCTACTGGCCCTCGTCACGCTCCTCGCGGCGCGCACGATGTGGACGTTTTGGGGGCCGAGTGGTGCGGATCACGCATCGCCCCAAGATAACCTGTTCATCTGTCCCATGCATCCGCAGATCCGCACGAACGAGCCCGGCCAGTGTCCAATCTGCCACATGGACCTCGAACCGATTCCCGCAGAGCGACGCTCCGAGGCTTCGGCGTCACTGGCGTCACTGGCGGCGGCGAAGGCATCCCTGGCAGAGTCGCCGCACGGTCTCGTTGCTGTCTCGATTTCGCCAGAGAAGCAGCAGGCAATCGAACTCACGAGCCGCGCCGTCATGAGTGAATCGCTCGGCGGAAGTCTTCGCGTACCGGGCGTCGTCCAAGCGCCAGAGACGGGCGTGGCGCAGGTCCGCGTACGCGCCGCTGGTTTCGTTGAAAAGGTGGCCGTCAGCCAAACCGGCGTTCGTGTCACCCGTGGGCAGACGCTCGCGTGGATCTACAGTCCGGAGGTTTACCGCGCCCAAGAAGAGTTTCTCGCGGCAACACGCTGGAATGCGGTGCCTTCGCCGAGCGGAACAGGGCCTTCGCCAGCGGCCGATATGGCGCTAGCCGCGCGGCGGGGCCTCGAACTGCTGGGGCTCGAAAACGCCGACATCGAGGAGCTTGTGCGCAGCGGACGGCCCATGCGCGCTGTCCCTGTTCGCGCTCCAAGCCCCGGCTACGTGACGCGTTTCAAGGCCGTTCTTGGCTTTCGCGCGGATCCCGAAACCGTGCTGTACGAGCTGGCCGATCTTTCGACGGTCTGGGTCGTGGCGAGTGTGCACGAGCGCGACATGAAGAGCATCCGCCCCGGCACCCCAGCGCACTTCGCCGTCACAGGCCAGTCCACCGCGCCCATCGAAGCCCGTGTCGAGCTTGTCGAGCCGCAGATCGACGAAAACACCCGCACCAGCCGCGTGCGCTTCGCCGTGAAGAACCTCCACTTCTTGCTGAAACCAGGTCAGTTCGGTGAGGTGACCTTCGAGCTGCCTGCGGCCCAGGGACTCTTTGTCCCTCGCGATGCCGTGATCAACACGGGCGAACACCCGTACGTCTACGTCGTGAGCGGGACAGACCGCTTCGAGCCACGGCTCGTGCGCACCGGCACAGAAGTGGGCGCGCGAGTCCAGGTCATCGAAGGCTTGGCTGCGGGGGATCGCGTGGTCACGCGCGGCAGCTTCATGCTCGATTCCGAGAGTCGCCTGCAAGCGTCTTTTGCCGCAGCGCCGGCAGCGCCGGACGCACCTGGGCCCGGCGCACCTGGGCCCGGCGCTTCCTCGGAGGGACAAGGCGCACCTGGGCCCGGCGCTTCCTCGGAGATGCGAGGCGCACGCTGCAGCGACGCGTTCGATCGCCAACGCTTTCCTGATAAATACACCCAGTGCCTCGCATGCGAACGGCAGCACGCCGGCATGGCAAGCATGGTCGACGACTGCAAGAGTATCATCGCAAGGCCCTGGAGGTGATGCCGTGATCGAATGGCTCATCGAAGCTTCTGCGAGAAACCGCGCCCTCGTTCTATTCGCCGCAGTGGCGCTCGCCATCGCCGGCATCACGTCCATGCGCCACATCAAGTTGGACGCGACTCCCGACCTCTCGGACCCGCAGGTCATCGTCTTCACCGAATGGATGGGGCGCTCCCCAACGCTCGTCGAAGACCAGGTCACGTACCCGCTCGTGACGGCCCTCCTCGGCGCGCCTCACGTCGTGGATGTGCGCGGTCAGACCATGTTCGGCATGAGCTTCGTGTACGTCATCTTCGAGGAAGGAACCGACGTCTACTGGGCGCGCTCCCGCGTGCTCGAGTACCTCAACACCGTGCGAAATCGCTTGCCCGCCGAGGCGAATACGCGCATCGGCCCCGACGCGACGGGCATTGGCTGGGTCTACCAGTACGCGCTCGTCGATCGAACCGGGCGTCACGACCTCGGGCAGCTGCGCACGCTGCAAGACTTTTCCCTTCGCTACGCGCTGACGAGCGTGCCTGGGGTTGCAGAAGTCCCTTCCGTCGGCGGCTACGAGCAGCAGTACCAAGTCACCGTGGACCCGGTGCGACTGCGAAACTTCGGTCTCACAGTGTCTGACGTCGTCAGCGCGGTGCGGAGGTCAAACAGTGACGTCGGCGCGCGCGTACTTGAAATGTCCGAGCGCGAGTACTTCATTCGTGGGCGCGGGTATCTCACGAAAACCGAAGACATCGAGAGCATCGTCATCCGCGCCGAACGCGGCACACCCGTCCTGGTTCGAGACATTGGGCATGTGACCATGGGTGGGGACATCCGGCGCGGTGCAGCCGACTTCGACGGGAAAGGCGAGACCGTGTCGGGCATCATCGTCATGCGCTACGGCGAGAATGCCCTCGAGGTGATCTCGCGTGTGGAGCGTAAGCTAGACGAACTGCGTCCAACGCTGCCCGAGGGTGTTGAGATCGTGCCGGTCTACAACCGCGCGAGGTTGATCGAGCGCGCCATCGAAACCCTCAAACACGCGCTCACCGAGGAGATGATCGTCGTCGCGTGCGTCATCCTCTTGTTCTTGCTTCACGTGCGCAGTGCGCTTTTGCCCATCATCTCCTTGCCGCTGGCGGTCGTGACGGCGTTCATCCCGATGTACTTTCTCGGGCTGCCTGCGACGATCATGTCCCTCGGAGGAATCGCCATCGCGATTGGCGCGACGGTCGACGCGGAGATCGTGATGGTCGAGGCCGCGCACAAAAAGCTCGAGCACGCGCCGCCGAACATGACCGCCGCCGAGCGTGAACGCCTACTGGCTGAAGCAGCTCGCGAGGTCACGCCCGCGATCTTTTTCTCGCTCTTGATCATCGCCGTGTCGTTCTTGCCTGTTTTTGGGCTCACGGGCCAGGCCGGGCGGCTCTTTCGCCCCCTCGCATACACGAAAACCTTCGTAATGCTTTCGGCCGCCATCCTCTCCATCACCGTGGCGCCGGCCCTGCGCGACTACCTCATTCGCGGCAAAATCTACTCCGAGGACCGCCATCCTATTTCGAGGCTCATACGAAGCGTCTATGAGCCGTTCGTTCACGTGGCGCTGCACAACCCCAAGACGACGGTGCTCATCGGGCTGATGGCGCTGCTCTCCGCGCTGCCCATTGCGCAGCGTCTTGGCTCGGAGTTCATGCCGCCCCTCGACGAGGGCGACATCCTGTACATGCCGACGACGTTTCCGAACATCTCCATCGAGGAAGCGCGCACGCAGCTCAAACATCAAGACCAGATCCTGCGCGGATTCCCCGAGGTCATTTCCGTGCTCGGCAAGATCGGACGGGCGGACACGCCGACCGATCCAGCGCCAATGTCAATGGTGGAGACTGTGGTCCAGCTAAAGCCCCACGGCGAATGGCGCACCAAGTACTCCCGCCGTTGGTACGTCGGGACGACACCACAATTTCTGCGGCCGGTCCTCAACTGGCTCCAGCCGGAGTTCGAGCCCATGTCGCGCGAGGACCTCGTGCAGGAGATGAACGCTCGGCTTCAACTGCCGGGCTGGACGAACGCCTTCACCCAACCGATTCGCAACCGCGTCGACATGCTCTCGACAGGCATTCGCACGCCGATTGGGATCAAGGTTTACGGCAGCGACCTTCAGCAGATCGAGAACGTCGGGGAGTCGCTCGAACGCATCATGCACAAGGTTCCGGGAACGCGCAGCGTGCTCTTCGAGCGTTCGGTGGGCGGTCTCTACGTCGATGTGGTTCCAAATCGCGAGCTGCTTGCCCGGTACGGTCTGCAAATCGCCGACGTCAACGAGGTGATTGAATCCGCGCTGGGGGGCCTTCCTGTCACGACCACGGTTGAAGGTCGCAATCGCTTCACGGTCAACGTTCGCTACGCGCAAGACTTCCGCACAAGCCTACAATCTGTGCGAGACGTGCTGGTGCCGCTCCCGCCAGGAATGACGCAACTGCCCGAGGGCGACGACGCGGGCGCAGTCAGGAGCACTCCGCGCGCGGCACTTGCGCAGATCCCGCTCAGCGCGATTGCGGACGTTCGCGTGACATCCGGCCCTCCCATGATCCGCGACGAGGCCGGGCAGCTCGTCGGCTACGTGTACGTCGACATCGAAGCGGACCGCGACGTTGGCACTTACGTGGACCTGGCCAAGGCTGCGGTCGCCCAGGCGCGGGCTCGCGGCGAGCTGCGAATACCTTCCGGTTACTACATGAAGTGGACGGGCCAATACGAACTGCTCGCGGACATGGAAGCGCGGATGAAGGTGCTCATCCCGACAGCTCTGCTGATCATTGTCGTCCTGCTGTACTTGCAGTTCAAGAGCTTCACGGAGGTCCTGATCGTCTTGCTCTCGGTGCCGTTTGCACTGGTAGGCAGCGTTTGGGCGCTCTGGCTTTTGCACTACAATCTCTCGACGGCGGTGTGGGTAGGCGTGATCGCGCTGGTGGGCCTCGCTGCACAAACAGGCGTCATCATGATCGTGTACATCGATCACGCCTACGAGCGGCGGCTACGCGAAGGCCGCATCCGCTCCCTCGAAGACATCATCGAGGCCCACGCCGAGGGGACAATCCAGCGCGTGCGACCGAAACTGATGACCGTGGCGACGATGCTCTTTGGACTTGTCCCATTGCTCTGGGCACAGGGCAGTGGCGCGGACGTGATGAAGCGGATCGCCGCGCCGATGGTGGGCGGTCTCGTCACAAGCGCGTTCCTCACGCTCGAAATTATTCCGGTTATTTACACGTATTGGCGGAGCGAGCAGCTTCTTTGGACGAAGCTCGATCGCGTCTCGGAGGGGCGGCTCCGCGTGCTGAGGGTCGCCGCCACGGTGTTCAAGGCAGCGGGCTTTCTGGGAGTGGGCGCGCTGGTGGCTCGGCTCTATCTCGTCACGCCGCCGCGGGCGGTCATCGCCGTGCCGATGGTCGCGGGGGTGATCGGAGTGGCGGCGCTCCTGATCTACATCTTTTTTCGGCAGCAGGCTCGGCGCCTCGTCGCAGATTCTGAAGATTCATTCATCCCCACGGAAGCAGAAGGACAAGCATCATGAGCCGTTTCACAGTGATCGGACTCTTCGGACTTTTCGGACTTATTCTGGCAACGAGCGCGTGCGAGAAGCCTGCGAGCGCCGTGGCCAAAGCCCAGACATTGGCATCTCCTCCGGGCGCGCCGGCGCCATCGACGGGGCCCATCGCCGTCCGTGTCGATGCGAGCGGCTACCATCCTGCGAGCGTTCACGCGCCGGCCGGAAAGCCGGTGCGCCTGGTCTTCACCCGAACCTCGGACGAAGGGTGTGGGCAGCAACTGGTCTTTCCGACGCTTGGTATCCGGAAAGACTTGCCGCTGAACCAGGCTGTCGCGGTGGACCTCACGATGCCCGCATCCGGCAGCGTCGCGTTCACCTGTGGGATGAACATGCTTCGTGGCTCGGTCGTGGTGCAGTAGGCCCCGCACGCTTCGCCGCCCTCCTGCTGCGCACCCGACATCGTCGGCCGGGGGACCCATCCCCCAGGCTCCGAAGGAACTGGGATAGGATGGGGTTGTCCTCGCCGTAGAGAGACTACGGCTGCGGTAACCGTCCTAGCTCTCGGGCGCTCGCGACGGAGGGCGGCTTCGCTTTTGTACGGCTGGAGAGGGCGGCGTCGCTTTTGTACGGCTGGAGCTTCCGGAAGGCGCAGGAAGGGAGAAGCCGCGCGGGTTGCCGCTTTGACAGGATCGGGAAGGAGCGCATGCAGCTATTGCAACGGCTTTGACAGGATCGGCAAGGAGCGCATGCAGCCATTGCAACGGCTTTGACAGGATCGGCAAGGAGCGCCTGCAGCCATTGCAACCGCTTTGACAGGATCTGCAAGGAGCGCCTGCAGCCATTGCAACCGCTTTGACAGGATCGGGAAGGAGCGCATGCAGCTATTGCAACCGCTTTGACAGGATCGGGAAGGAGCGCATGCGGCTATTGCAACCGCTTTGACAGGATCAGGATCGGGCGACGGAACCGCTTGCAACCGCTTTTCCGGATCGCGTCAAACCGCCCGTCAACGCTTCCGCCCCTGCTCCGGGCTTTTCGCGCACATCCCCCGCCGCTTGCAACCGCTCCCCGGGACTTTTGACGCTTTCCCGCCTGCACGCCGGCAATCGTTACGCATTTTTTCCTTGCGTCCTCCCCGCGATGGGCATCTCCTCAGGCGATGCAACTCGCCGACGACGAACTCAACGCCCTCGTCGATTCCGTGCACGTGGCCACCCAGAAGCGCCAGCCGCCGGTGCACCCGCTGCTCTTCAAGGTTTCGCCGAGCATGCTCAAGCGGCATGTTCTGGGGCGTCAATTGCGAGCGATGGCCACCTGGCCCCAGCTGGACCTTCGCCGAAAAGGGTCTAACCTCTCCGGCTCTTGCAAATTTCCAACACGAGGGACCCTCGCCCAAAAGCGTCGCGAGCGACGAATCCCTAGGAAGTGGCGAGCGATAGGCACTTTCTGTGCCTTGAGCGAAACCCCATGCTGTCCCATTCTGCTGCGCACAATGGGGCATGGGTCCCCCGAACCCCATCCTATCCCAGTTCCTTCGGAGCCTGGGGGATGGGTCCCCGACGGGATTTGGCGCGCAGCAGGAAGGTGATCGGCGAGGGTCTAGGTTGACGCGGCGAAACGCGCTAGGGTCGGCCCATGGCCTTGCTTAAAGTGTTGGCGCCCGATGGCGTGCGCATAACTGCCGTCTTTAAGCCCGTGACAATATTGGGTTCCGGGCCCGCTTGCGACCTCGTGCTTCCCTTCGCCGGGGTCACGGCGGCCCACGCGCAGGTCATTTTTGATGGCCGCGATTTTGGGTTGGAAGAGGTCGATAAGAACGGCGATATCGCCATCAACGGGAAGAAAAAACGGCGCGCACGATTGGTCCACGGTGACCGCATCGAGCTCGGCGGTGCCTCTCTTCTTTTCAGCATGTTCGACGAACCAATGCGCCGTGCGGCGACGCACCCCGACAGCCTCGATCACGTGCGCAGTCTCGCAAAACTCCAAGAGTTCAGCGAGCGGTTGATGGGCACCGAAAGCGCTGAAAAACTCTTCGAAGCCATGCTCGAGGCCGTGCTCGAAGTGACGAGCGCCGAAAAGGGCTTCGTCATGGTCCTCGAAGAAGGGCAACTTGGCATCACCAAGCCTGTTCTTCGCGCGTCGCATCACGCGCGCGGCGAGTGGACGGCGGGGGCCGAAGCCGCCCTCAGCGACACCATCGTGGCGCAGGTGATCGAGTCCGGAAAGTCGCTCATTGTCACCGACGCCCAGGCCGACGCCGCCTTCGCGCGCAGCGAGTCGGTCGTCGCCCTCAAGCTATCGAGCGTCATGTGCGCGCCGCTAAGATACCAGGGGCAAACCATCGGCGTCATTTACGTGGGCAACGATCGGGTGAAAGGGCTTTTTCAAAAAGCGCAGATCGACGTGCTCTCTGTCTTTGCGGCCCAGGCATCGCTTCTCGTGCAAAATGCCTTGATGGTGCAGTCGCTCCGCGACGACAAGGCCCGGCTTTCCACAGACCTGCAGAATACACGCTTCGGTGACATTATCGGTTCTTGCCCGTCGATGATGGAGGTCTTTCGCAAGCTTCAGCGCGTCGCCACAACCGACATCACCGTTCTCATCACGGGCGAAACGGGCACGGGCAAAGAGCTCATCGCGCGCGAAGTGCATCGGCGGTCGGCCCGGGTGAATGGCCCTTTTGTGGTCATCAACTGCGGGGCCATTCCTGAAAACCTCATCGAGTCGGAGCTCTTCGGTCACGCCCGCGGGGCCTTCACCGGGGCCGTTCAGGCGCGACCCGGAAAGTTCCAAATCGCGGATAAAGGCACGATTTTTCTCGACGAAGTTGGCGAGTTGCCCGTGGCCATGCAGGTGAAACTTTTGCGCGCGCTTCAAGAACGCATCGTCACGCGCGTTGGAGAATCACGCGGAGAGCCCGTCGATATTCGCATCGTCGCGGCCACCAATCGCGTGCTCGAAGACGAGATCAAAGTCGGCCGATTTCGCGAAGACCTCTACTACCGCCTCAACGTCGTCAACCTCTACCTGCCTCCGCTTCGCGACCGCGGCGACGACGTGCTCATCATCACCAAGGCGCTTCTCAGCAAGCACGCGATGGAGCTGAATCCGAAGGTCGTGGGCTTCACGCCGGCCGCCCTCGCCGCCATTCGCCGCAACGAATGGCGAGGAAATATCCGGCAGTTGGAGAACCGTATTCGCCGCGGCCTCGTGCTGTGCGAGCGCAATCTTTTGGGCCCCGACGACCTCGACCTCGGTGCCCAAACAGAGGGCCCCGTCCTGCCCCTCGAAAAAGCCAAAGAAGATTTTCAGCGCCGTTACGTCCTCGAAGCCCTTGAGCGCAATGGAGGTAACCGCACCCAAACGGCCCGCGATCTCGGAGTCGATCCGCGCACCATTTTTCGCTACTTGGAGAAGGAGCCGGGCCCCGTCGGCTGACGGCAAATGGCCTTCCATCGGCACTGATGCGCGTCGATGAGGCGCGCGTCGCGACGCAAAAGCGCGATAGAGGCGAAGGTGCCATGAGCGAACGCGCATTTTCTCACCCCCTCGCCCAAGGTGCCGCCGCCGACCTCGAATGGCCCCGCCTGCTCAATGCCCTCGCGGAGCGATGCGCGTCCGTCGCCGGTTCCATGTTGGCGCGTGACCTTGAATTTGCGGCCCACCCGACCGAGCGCACGCGCGTCGAGGGGCTTCATCGCGAAGCCGTCGAACTCCTGCGACGCGGGGCACCACTGCCCGTAGGCGACGTTCCGCCCGTGCATGCGGCCATCGAACGTCTTCGCGCGGGTGCCGTGCTCGATGGCGGAGAGCTGCGTTCTTTCGGGCGATTGCTGGCCGATGCGCGGGTGCTGCGGCGGTTCTTGGGCGCCCATTCGGGCCCCGCCCCCCTTCTGCTTCAAGCCTACGGCACCGACCCCACCCTCGACCGCGTGGCCGACGGTTTGGCAGATGCCTTCGACGCGGACGGAACCCTGTCGGACAGGGCCAGTCCGCGGTTGGCGCAACTACGTGCAGACTACAAGGGGTCCCGCGAGCGCCTCTTGAACCGGCTCCACGACTCCATCGCGAAGCACAGCGCCATCGTTCAAGATTCGTTCGTGACGGAGCGCGAGGGGCGCTTTGTGGTGCCCGTGCGTGCCGATGCTCACGAGCGTTTTCAGGGCATCGTTCACGGCACGAGTTCGTCGGGTGCCACCCTCTTCGTGGAGCCGCGATCGGTGGTGCCTTTGGGCAACCGGCTCAAGGTTCTCGAGGGCGAGGTGGAGGTCGAGATTCAGGTCGTCCTCGCAACGTTGACCGAGCGTTTGAGCGATGTGCTGACGAGCCTTCTCGGGGCTGTGCGCGCCCTCGCCGAGGCTGATTTGCGCGCCGCCGTAGCCCGCCTCAGTGCGGATCTTTTGCTGGAATTTCCCTGCATTTCTGAGGCCGCACAACTTAACCTAAAACGCGCGCGGCATCCGCTTTTGGTCCTTCGGCAACGGGCCGTCGTGCCGAGCGATCTCGTCATTTCGGCGGGTTCGGCGCTCGTGGTCTCGGGGCCCAACGCGGGAGGCAAAACCGTCGCCCTCAAGACCATGGGCCTCGCGGTACTCATGGTGCGCGCTGGGCTTCCGATTGCTGCCGATCCGGAAAGCGAAGTGGGCCTTTTTGATCGCGTTCTCACCGACATCGGCGACCAACAAAATCTTCAAAACGACCTCAGCACGTTCAGCGCCCACGTTAAAAACTTGGTG
>CAMCKZ010000103.1 GCA_945875545.1 Polyangium aurulentum
CGGCGGCGGCGGCGGCGGCGGCGGCGGTAGCCGAGGCGACTGGTAAATCACCGGTCAACTAGGTTTCTAGTCCAGAGCGAAGGCTCGCGTTTCACGCGGGCTTTCGCTTTTTTTGCGCCCACGTTGCGCCCACGTTGCGCTGGCATTGCGCGCGGCAACGGGTGTTCTCGGGTGGTTTGAACAACGATCCCCGAACGCCGCGCAGCCTATGACCCAAGGCATTTCCATGACGACCGAGAGTGTTGTGCCGTTTCGACGTTCGTACATTTCCTTCCAGGAAATGGAGATCCAGCTGTTGCACTGGGCCGAGGTCCATTCCGATAGCTGCAAACTGCACGTAATTGGCCGCACGGTGGAAGACCGTCCTCTTTACGTTCTCGCCATCGGACCCGAAGACGGGCCGGCGGTGTGGATAGACGCGAATATGCACGCGTCCGAGGTTGCGGGCACCGCGGTCGCGCTCGGGCTGGCGGAAGCTTTTCTGGCCCTCAAAGCGGGGGCGTCGCCCACGGTGTTTGGCCTCGACGAAACGCTGGGGCCGCGGCTTCGCACCGCGACGGCCTTTATCATGCCGCGGATGTCACCGGATGGGGCCGAGGCGGTCCTGCAGACCCACCGGTACTTGCGCTCGGTGCCGCGCCATCCAGACCCCCAAGGAAGGGCCGCGCGGTGGCTTGCGCAAGACCTCGACGGCGACGGTCGCGCGCTGCTGATGCGCCGCATCGACCCGTGCGGGGAGTTTGTCGCCCTTGCGGACGCCCCCCACGTGCTCGTGCCGCGAAAGCTCGAAGATCCAGGCCCGTACTACGCGATCTATCCAGAAGGTGTGATTGAGAACTACGATGGCTATACGATACCTGAGCCTCACTTTCTGTCGGACAACCGCACGGACTTGAACCGCAACTTCCCGTACCTGTGGATGCCCGAGGCCGACCAAGTGGGGGCGGGCACCCACGCGGGCAGCGAGCCGGAATCGCGGGCTGTCGTGGCGTTTGCCGAGGCCCATCCCAACATCTACGCGTGGCTGAATTTGCACACCTTCGGAGGTGTGTACCTGAGGCCGCTCGGAGATGGGCCCGACAGCAAAATGAACCAAAGCGATCTCGCGATCTTCAAAGAGATCGGTGAATTTGCCACCAAGGTTTCTTCGTACCCAATGGTGAGCGGCTTCGAAGAATTTCTCTACGAGCCAGACAAACCCCTGAAGGGAGATCTCAGCGACTGGGCTTACCACCATAGGGGAGCGTTTGCGTATGTGTGCGAGCTGTGGGACCTAGCCAAGCAGGTCGGAATCGAAACAAAAAAGCCCTTCATCGATACCTACAACAAGGTTTCCCGAGATGATTTGCTCAAGATTGTCGCGTGGGACGCGGCTTCCAATCAGTCACGTGTTTTCGGCCCGTGGGCGGCTTTCGATCACCCGCAGTTCGGCCCCGTCGAAATCGGAGGGTTCGACCCGCGCTTCGGAATCTGGAATCCACCCGCGGACCGTCTCGACGAAATCATCACAGCCCAGACCACGGCATTCCTGCGCGTGGCCGCGATGTTGCCAGACTTGCAGGTGCGCGTCGCCTCGGTGAAATGCTTGGCACCGGGACTTCACACGGTGGAAGTGATTGTCGAGAACCGTGGCTATTTTTCAACGACGGGGGCGTCCACCGCGGCGCGCCATGCGTGGTGCGAGCCGCTGCACGCCGCCATTGAACCGCCGCAAGATGGAGCGATTGTCGACGGCCCAGCGTTGCGGTTGGTGGGCCACCTCGAAGGCTGGGGTGCCGGCGTGACCGACACCACGAGTCAGTTTGCTTTCGCACGAAGCCGAGGAAATACGTGCACCAAACGCTTCACCTTCCTCGTGCGCGGGGCTGGAGATGGCCGTATTACTGTCGGCAGCCAACGAGTTGGCAGAGTATGCGCTACGTATACCCTCTTGCCCAGTTGAGGCCGAATAGAGTTAGGGGAGAGCAGTCGAAAAAAAAACCGTGCAGAACGCCCTAAGCCGCCGCCGTAAGCGTTGGAAGCACTTGGCGAATTGCGTCGACGCCCTCGGCGAGCAAGCTCTCCGTCACCACAAGGGGGGGAGAAAAGCGAAGCACGCGGTCTCCGGCGGCCGTCAGGAGAATGCCCTTGGCCTGAAGCTTCGGCAGGACGTCGCGCGCCACGAAGCCCTCGCGCAAAACGAGGCCGCGAAGAAGGCCACTCCCTCGCTCAAGTTCGCAGTGTTCAGGAAAGGCGCGGGCTACGTCGTTGAGCATTTCTGACAGGGAATTTCCAAGGGTTGCGGCCCGTTCCAGTAGGTTCTCCTCGGCGATGATCTCAAGCACCGTTCGGGAGGCGGCGCTCGCAAGCGCGTTGCCGCCGTAGGTGGAGCCATGGGTTCCCGGGGTCAAAACCTGCGCGTGCGCCTCGGTCGTGAGCATCGCGCCGATGGGAAAACCGCCGCCCAAACCTTTGGCAAGAGCCACTGCATCGGCCTCAATTCCCTCATGGTGACAAGCGAGAAAAGCGCCCGTGCGCCCAATGCCCGTTTGCACCTCGTCGACCAAAAGCAGCGCGCCGCGATCGGTGCAGAATGCACGTAGTCCTCGTAGAAAGCCCTCGGGTGCCGGAAATACGCCGCCTTCACCTTGCACGGGTTCCACGACCACCCCGATGACCGGAACGTCGGCGGGAAGGCCACGAACCCCGCCGAGATCGCCGAAAGCAAGGTGGACGACGCCGCCGATCGAGCCAAAGCCCTCGCGGTATTTTGGCGTGCCGCCCATGCTCAGAGCGCCCATGGTGCGGCCGTGAAACGCGTTGTGGAAGGCCACGATGACACCCTCCGAATCTCCGCGTTTGAGCCAAGCCGAGCGCCGCGCGAGCTTGAACAGGGCCTCGTTAGCCTCGGCCCCGGAATTGCAGAAAAGCGCGCGATCCATGCGGGATGCGGCGGTGAGTTCCTGCGCGAGAAGGATATTTTCGTCGTTGAAAAAGTAGTTCGAGACGTGAAGCAGTTTCGCCGCTTGTTCCGCAATTCGCGCGGTCAGTTTCGGATGGGCGTGACCCACCGCGCACACGGCAACGCCCGCGCACAGGTCCACGTAGCGCTTGCCGTCCGTGTCAAAGACCTCCGCCCCGCGACCGGAATGCAAGACGAACGGGGCCGGCCTGTAGTTCCCGTAAAGGTGCTTTTGCGCGAGGGCGAGGAGTTCGACGGTTGGCAGTGCCATGGTGGGATTCCCTAGCGCGGCCATCGCGAAAGGCTTCATTGATCGTGCTCGCCCCGGGTCAATCCTTGGGCTTTCACGCGGCAAAATGCGCGGCGTTTCGCGCAGGTAACCCTATGGATTCACTGGAAATATTAGCATCGCTGTGCCTAGCCGCGGGCAGCGAGCAGTGAGCGCGTCAGTTCGCAAAAACCGTGACCCCGCGCACCCTTCGTTCGGAACAGCGGCGGCCTCGGCAGGGCGTGAAGCTGACCATCGATGTTCGCAACCCCCACTGTCTGCGCGAAGGCCGAAAAGCACGGACGGTCGTTCGCGCTATCGCCGATAAACGGCACCGAATCGAGCGCCACGGCCGGATCGATTTGCAGCTCGCGATAAAGAAAAGCGAGGGCCCCGGTGGCCTTGTCGTGGGTGTCAAAGGTCGCGTGCAAATGAATCGACGAGGTGGCGGTGCGTGCGCCGTGCGCCTCCAAAAAAGCCCGCACCAACGACACATGTGCGACGGAAATATCCTCGGTTTCCCCGATGTCCCACGCGTGGTCGGTGACGCGCCCGCGCACGTCTCCGGCGTCGCGAAGCCACGGAAACGCCTCTTGAACTTGCGTGCGTAGTACACGCAGTTGATGCATGCGCTCTGCACGTATATCGGGTGGCACGCAGTCGTGGGTCTGAACCACTTTGCCTACCCGGCGGTAAGCCATCGAGCCGTTTTCACCAATCGCGCCAAAGATGGGCCAGTGATGTGCCGCGACCTCGGCCCACCCCGCCGGACGCCCCGTGATGGCGACGACGGCAATGCCTGCATGGTGCAAGGATTCGAGGGCTTGGAGTACGGACGAATGCAGTTGGCCGCCGTCGAGAACGGTGTCGTCGAGATCGGTAAGAAGCGCCAGAGGCCTGGAAAAAGGCCAGGATTCAGGAAGCGTCTGCATCGAGGCGGGCGTCGGGCTCGATCATGGCGATGAGCGTACGAAGGTAGAGGCCCTCGGGAAAAGCGGCGGGAACCGGATGGTCTGCGCCCTGAAATTCGCGCGCCACGATCGTTGCTTTTCGCCCGGCGCGGGCCGCTCCAATCGCGATCGATCGCTGGAGGTCGTCGAGGCCGATGGCCGCAGAACATGTGGAGAGTACAAGAAATCCGCCCGACGCCAGTGCGCCCGATCCGAGCTCCGCAAGCTTCGCGTAGCCGTCGAGGGCTCGGAGGCGATCGGCTCGTTTCGGCGCGTAGGGAGGCGGGTCGAGGATCACCAAATCGAAGGCTTCTTCGTGTTCGGGGCGGGCGAGAACCTTGCGAATGTCGCCCTTTTCGAAACGAATCTTTCCTGCAAATTCGCAGGCCGCGGCGATGGTCTGGGCTGCCGCCATGGCGGGAACGCTGGCGTCTACGGCGAGCACGTCTGTGGCGCCTCCCCGGGCGGCTGCGAGCGCTCCACTGCCCACGAAACAGTGACCATCAAATACGCGACGCCCGGATGCGAGACGCTCAATGCGCTCGCGCAGCGGGCGTTGGTCGAAATAGTAGCCGGTCTTTTGCGAGACCTCGGGGGGCAGCTCGTAGGCGAAACCGCGTTCGAGAAATGCGAGGGGCTCGGTCAGCGCGGGGCTGTGCGGCGACCGGTCGAGGACGCGTTTTGCGCCGGTTACCGCCAGCAGCGCTCTCTCAATCGGCACGCGAAAACGCAGGATGCCCGGGGCCAACCACTGGGCCACAAGATCGTCGCCAAACCTGTCGACGATGAGCCCCGGAAGGCCATCTCCTTCCGCGTGAACGACCCGATAACCGTTCGTTTGAGCGCTCGGCAGGCCGAGGGCCGTTCGCAGGCGCTGCGCCCGGGCTACGCGATCCTCGAAGAAGGCATCGCCCAAGACCGTGCGCGGATCGCGTGTTGCCATGCGAACCGCGATCGGTGATTTCGGCGCGTAAAAACCCACGCCAAGCGCATTTTTTTTCGGGTCGATGACGAGAACTTCATCGCCATCGGCGGGCGCACCATCGACCCGGTCGATGCCCTGCGCGAATATCCACGGATGGCCGGCCCACACGGGCCTCACGTGACCCGGTTTCAAGTAAACTGTCGCCCGCTGCATGGCCCGACCGCCTAGCACCGTTGCCAGAGAAAAGGCGCCTTCGGTGCTGGCGGTGCCGGCGTTACGGGCTTCTAGAGCGGTTTTCGTTCAGATAGACCCCATCGGGGTATTCGACCGACGAAGACCGCTCTAGAAAATCGGCGGGAGCCGATTTTGGGGAGCCGCGCAGCGGCGTCGGGGCGAAGCCCCGGGGACTAGGTAGCGCCCTTTTTCCGAAGCCGAAGGCGAGGCGGCGTGAGCCGCAGCGGCGTCTATGCCGCTGAAAAGGGCGCTAAAGCCGACCGGTCGTCAGGAGTAATCGCGCTCTTGGCGCTCTTGCTCTTCTTTGCACTGGATGCAGAGCGTGGCCTCGGGGCGGGCCTCAAGGCGTTTGAGCGAGATTTCTTCGCCGCACGACTCGCACAGGCCGAAAGACTGGTCTTCGATGCGCGCGAGGGCCTTCTCAACTTTGTCGAGGAGACCGCGCTCGCGGCCGCGCAAACGAAAGGTGAACGACTGAATGTACTCGCTCGAAGCGAGGTCCATCTCGTCGGGGAGGTCGTCGGTGTCGAGGGTCATGTCGTCCTTAAGCGTCTCTTTGGCGCGCTTGAGGATCTCGTCACGCTTCTCGGAGAGAACGACTTTGAACTTCTGCAGGGACTCGGTGTTCATGTGTCAAAGCCTCGACCTACGCCAGTCCGCCCGCTTGCTTCTGGCGAGCGGCTACCGCGTAAGGCCAAAAACAGTACCATTGCCACGCTGCCCGTCAACGAAAGTTGCAAGGCGTCGGGCCGCTTTTTACAGATCGACCGGCAATGGGCGCGGCGCGCGATGGTGCCAAAGCTTAGGCAAAGCGCGCTAGGTGCGGCTGATCATGGGAGCCACTCTTCGCGTCGGCGTCGACGAAAACGGCCTCGGGCCTCGCCTCGGGCCCCTCGTGGTGACGGCGGCGTCTGCCCACGTGGAGGACGACCGGGCCCCGGGCAACGGCGCCCTCGCGCGGGCCGTCAGCGAAGGTCTCTTGGGTGACTCGAAGGGCCTCGTGTCTTACCGCAACAACGCGCTTGGCGAGGCTTGGGCGCGCGTTCTGGTGACGAGAAACGGCCTCGTCCCGGGCACTCCGAACGCGGTTCTCGAAGCCCTGCTCCACGACGATCGCGCGTGGCTTCGGGCGCTCTGCCCCGAGCTGCATAGCGTTCAGTGTTGGGGGCACGAAGATGAGGTTTTTTCCGCGAATGAAGCCTTGCTGGCGCGCGTCGCCGATGCCGCTTCGTACCTTGAAAACGCCGGCGTCCAGCTCCTGACTCCGCGGGTCGTTGTGAGGTGCACTGCGAGACTGAACGAGGCCTTGGCGCAGGGGCTTTCGCGCTTCGATGTGGACCTCCACGCGATGGAAGAACTTGTTGCAGAATGCATGAAACGGGCGTCGCGGGTGGAGGCCGTGTGCGGCAAGGTTGGGGGGCGCGACAGGTACCTCGATGTGTTTCGCGTTCTTCTCGCGGGCGAGGTGGTCTTCTTTTCCGAGGGCCGCGCCGAGAGCGTTTACCGCTTTGGTGACCGCGCCCACGTGAGCTTCATTCGCGACGCCGATGGCACCGATGCTCTCGTCGGACTGGCGTCGCTCGTGGGCAAATGGGTAAGGGATTTGCTGATGGATCGCATCGTGCGTCATCACCAAAAACTTGTGCCGGGCCTTGAGCGCGTCAGCGGTTACCACGATCCAAAGACGGCGAAGTTTGTGGACGCCACGCGTTTGTCGCGGGGGCGCACGGGCCTGCCAGGCACGTGTTTCGAGCGCGCCAAGCGTGAGGCGCCGCGATGACTGACGTTGGCGACGCAGCGCAGGTTCTTGTCGCTGTGGCGGTGTCGTTGCCCGTGCGGCACACGCTGACATACGCCGTTCCCGAGAGGCTTCGCGCCGCTGTTTTGCCCGGTGCCCAGGTGCTCGTTCCCGTGCGTTCGCGCAAAGTGCGGGGCGTCGTTGTGGGGCCCCACGAGGGCCTCATGCCGAAGCGCGTGTGCTCAATTTCCGCGGCGTTTGCTGAAGATCCTGCGATCCCGCCGGAGCTCCTCGCCTTCGTGTTGGCCCTCGCGCGGTACTACGATTCGCCCCTCGGTGAGGCGCTGAAGCTCGCGCTGCCGCCCGCTGACGCGAAGGCCACGCGCGGCATTTTCGATGACGCCGACGTGCCCGAGCTGCGCGCCACCAATGCGCAACGGACGCGAAAGTGGGCCGTGTGGACCGGCGGAGACGCGCCCGCGCTTCCGAAAGCGTTGAAGGCTCAGGCCGTCGCGGTGCGTCTGCGGGCGGCCGGCGCGATGCCCGTCGCGGAGCTCGAGGTCGAATTTTCGGGAGCGCTTGCGGTGCTCCGCCGCAAGGGTCTGGAAGGGCTCGTGCGCGTCGAGGAGAGAGCGATTCCGCTAGCAACTTTCCTTGATATTGTGGCGCGAGACGTTCCGCCGGCGCTCGTCGACGAGCAGGCCGCGGCGCTCACCGCCATGCACGAAAAAGTCGCGTTGGGCACGCCGGGGACGGTGCTCCTTCATGGCGTCACGGGGTCGGGTAAGACGGAAGTATACCTTCGTATGGTTGCAGAAGTACGTAGGGCAGACAAAGGCGTTATTGTAATTGTACCAGAAATAGCCCTTACCCCACAGCTTGTTTCCCGTTACCGGGCGCGCTTCGGCGACGACGTGGCGGTGGTGCATTCGGGCCTCACGTTGACCGAGCGTGGCGGCATGTGGCAGCGCATGCGAAACGGCTCCGTGCGGGTCGCCATTGGGGCGCGTAGCGTGCTTTTCGCCCCGATTGAGCGACTGGGTCTCATCGTCGTCGACGAGGAACACGACCCCTCCTACAAGCAAGAAGAGGGCGTGCGTTACCATGGCCGCGACATGGCGATGCTGAGGGCGCACCGGGCCGGTGCACTATGCATTCTTGGTACCGCTACGCCGTCCATCGAGACGGAACATCTCGTGCGCACGGGGCGCGTGACCCGCCTTCGCCTGACGAAGCGAGCGACAGAAAGTGCGTTGCCGAAGGTTGAAATCATCAACCTTCGAACCACCGGCGCAGGGCCGAGCGGCGACAAACGACTGTCGCTGCCTCTTCATCGCGCGATTGAGAAAACCCTGGAAAAAGGCGAGCAAACCATTCTATTTTTGAACCGGCGCGGCTTCGCTCCTGCGGTTCGATGCGGAGGTTGCGGCAAGCCCGTGGAGTGCGGCGCGTGCTCCATCGCGATGACGTTTCACAAACGCTCGTCGGAGCTCCGGTGCCACCTCTGCGACGCGGCGCAAGTCATGCCCGCGCAGTGCCCTCAGTGCCGCTCGCCGGACTTGATGTTGGAGGGCGTCGGCACGGAGAAATTGGAGGAACTGTTGGCCGTGAACTTTCCAAAGGCGCGCGTCGCGAGGCTCGATCGCGACGTGGCCAGCGGAATCAAAAGTGCAGCAATTCTCCAGAGAATGCGCGACGGCGAGATCGACATTTTGGTGGGAACCCAGATGGTCACGAAGGGACACGACCTGCCGCGCGTCACCCTCGTTGGGGTCATTGCCGGAGATGCGAGTCTGTCGATGCCCGACTTTCGTGCGAGCGAGAGAGTGTTTCATCTTCTCGTGCAAGTCGCGGGGCGGGCGGGCCGCGCGAATCTGCCCGGGCGCGTTCTGGTGCAGGCCTACGATCCCCAACATCCGGCCATTCGCTACGCGGCGAAACACGACGTCGATGGTTTTCTAGACGAGGAACTCAAAGCGCGTGAAGAGTTGCGATTTCCCCCGTTTTCGCACCTTATCAACCTTCGGATCGAGGGCCGCGACGAGGCGAAAACAGTCGACGTCGCGCGGCGTGTTTCGTCGGCGCTGGCATGCGCGGAGGTCGGCGTGCTGGGCCCCTCTCCCGCGCCGATTCTACGCATCCGAAATGTTTTTCGCTGGCGCGTTCTCCTGCGTGCAGCGTCGCGTCAGCCCCTTCGCCAAGCCCTGCGCCGCCTCGACGCGCTGCGGCCGGAGCTCGTGAGCACGGTGCGCATCATCGTCGATGTCGACCCCATTCAGCTGCTCTGAGTGCCTTCCGCGACGGGGCCCGACTATCCCGAGCGAGACGGGCTGCGTCTCCATATTGCTAAACAAAATCAATATCTTAAAGCGTATAGAGAACGTCCATATGACCACAACCAACCCTGCGAAAACCCCGTCAGAGGCGCGAACACTGCTGCTGCTTGCATGGCCAATAAGTGCCGCGCAACTCGCGCTGATGTTCTTGAATCTCGTCGACACGGCGGTCGTGGGGCGGCACTCGGTGGAGGCCTTGGCGGGCGCGTCGCTCGGGCGAAATATCGCGTGGCCTGCGCAGGCTTTGGCCATTGGTATCGCGATCGTGCCCGAGACCTTGGCCTCGCAGGCGCTCGGGGCCAAGCGCCCGGGAGAGGCGTGGTCGTCTTATGTGGCGGCGGTGCGGCTCTCGCTCCTCGCGGCTCCGCTCTCCATTGCGATCACATTTGGCATCTTGGCGTCGCTGCCTGCGGCGGGCGTTTCGCCTGAGATTGTGCGGGAAGCGCGGGCGTTTGTTTGGGGATTTCTGCCCTCGCAAATCGCGTTCGGAATCTTTTCGGCCTCGCGGGCATTTCTTCAAGCGCATGGAGCGGTGAAGCACGGACTGATGGCCGCCCTCGCGGGCAACGTCGTGAATGCAGTCGCGTGCGTGTGCCTTGTTCTCGGCGACGACGGGCTGGCCGCGATGCACCTGCCGCGTATGGGGTTCGCTCCGCTCGGGGCCTTTGGCGCGGGCCTCGCCGCGAGCATCGGCACCGTGTTTCTCGCCGCATGGATGATGGTTGCAGCATACACACATCGCTCGCCCGTAGCGCCGGACGAACGCATAGAACTTCGCCTTGTCGCGAGTCTTGGGCTGCCTTTGGGCCTCCAACTATTCGCCGAAATGGGAGCATTTTCGCTGGCATCCGTGCTTGCGGCTCGCTTCGGGGCGCAGGCCACGGCGGCGAACCAAATCTGCCTCGGGCTTGCGTCCTTCACGTTCATGGGCGCGTTGGGAATTTCGGGCGGAGCGGCTGTTCGCGTGGGCCATGCCGTCGGCGAACGTGCCGATGCCCGCCATCGGGGGCGCGTGGCCATCGTCATCGGATCGAGCTTGATGCTGGTCGGCTCGCTTCTTTTTGCCGGTGCTCCGATGTTCCTCGCGCGCCTCTTCACCGCCGACCGGGTGGTCATCGAGCTTGCGGTATCGCTCCTTCGCATCGCGGCGCTCTTTCAATTCTTCGACGGCATGCAGGTCGTGTCGGCGGGGGCCCTTCGCGGCATCGGAGATGTGCGTTTTCCCCTACTTGCAAACCTTTTCGCTCACTGGGTCGTGGGCCTGCCCAGCGCGTGGTTCTTTGCACAATACATGCACTTGGGCGTACGCGGACTTTGGTACGGGCTCTCACTCGGGCTCTTTACGGCGGCGGTTTTGCTCGCCACGCGCTTCGAGGCGCTGTCGAAGCTGCCCGTGCGCCGCATCGGCACGTAAAAAAACGCAGAAAAAAACGCAGAGCCGAGGCCCTGCGTTCGATGCAGCGTGGTGAAAAAGCCAGCCATCAGGGGCAGTGAAAATCGCCAGCAGCGCCCGGTACGGGCGTGAACTGGGTGCCCGGGGTGGCTGGCAAAAACAGGCACACGTTGTTGTCGGCGTAGGGCAGTTTCAAGAACGACGTGTCGGCGTTGATGAGCGCGCAGAAGCCTTTTTTTAGGTCGGTGGCGTAGCCCCTGATTGAAATCTCGGTGATCGCAGCTTCTGCGCCGAGGGTGTTCGTGTCGCTCGCCAGTTTCTTGCCGGCCGCATCGGTCGTGATTTCGAAGGCACCATCGGCGGCGCCAACAGCCGATGTGCCCTTGTACTGACCCGATGCGACGGAGACGAGGGCGATGTCGAAGTTGAGCTCTCCGCTCGCCTGCTTGGCCTGGATCGGCTCCAATACGAGAGCCATGTTGCCCCCTGCGCCGCCCGACGCGGGCGTGAAAACGACGCCGGTCTTGAAGCGCAGCGTTTTCGAAAAGTCGGTTGGATACAGCGACTTGATGTGGCACAGGGCGATGAAAGTTCCCTTGAATTCCTCGGTGGGGATCGAGGCCTCGGGTGGCGGCCCGGAGTCAACAACGAACTTGCTGCTGGCATCGCGAAGGTCGGCGGTCTTCTCGCGAAAGGTGTCGTAGTCCTTCACCGCGTTCGCGCACGCGAACACCGAGAGGGCCGACCCGGCGACGGCAATCGTAAAGAAGTTGATCGAGGAGTTTCCATTCCGCATGCGCTCATGATTCATTGGGATGGTTGGTGGTGGCAAGTTATTACCGCATGCTCGCTACAAACATTGTCTGCACTCTAGAGAAAAACCGTTCAAGGAGAGCGTTCTCATGGTTCAACGCCGCATCCGCCTAGCAGCCCTGCTCGGCACTTCCGCCGCGCTCTTCGCATCCACGGCGGGGGCCACCGGTTACCTCACCGCACGCTTCGGCGCCGATCACGGCTCCCCGGCCATCGCGAATGCTTACTCGGTTTATTTCAACCCCGCGGCCCTCGGCGGCATTACCGGCTCGCAGCTCGTC
>CAMCKZ010000104.1 GCA_945875545.1 Polyangium aurulentum
CAACCCTCCTGAGCGAAAACGGATTTTCAGGGTACTACCAAAAATAAGAGCGTGGGCTAAGGCCGGTATAAGATTGTTACCCAACCGGTGGAGCTAGCGAGGGGAATCGAACCCCTAACCGCCTGTTTACAAAACAGGTGCTCTACCATTGAGCCACGCCAGCAGTCGGGCCACTGGAATTGCCGGTTGAGCTCGTCTGACCTGGCTGACTGACCTGGTTGACTTGGCTGGTGCCGTTCATAAGCGGGCGGCGCGTACGGTTTTTATTCCGCGTGCGTCATTTTAAGGATGTCTTTGATACACGAATCCCGTGGATCGAGGAACCCCCCCGTGTAACGGCCTCGCGCCCCGGTGTCAAGCGTCAAGCGTCGCGTGTCAGGCGTCGCTGTGTTCGCGCGGGGTCAGAATGCCGTACGCCTCGAGACGCCGGTAGAAGGTTCGTCGAGGAATTCCAAGGAGTGCAGCGGCCGCTTGGCGGTTCCAGCCGGTCTTGTTCAGCGCGGCCAAAATGGCGTCGTGCTCCCGATTTTTGCGCGCCTCCTCCGTCTTGATCGGCGGCAGCTCGCGCGCCGGCAAGGGTGCGGCGGGCAGATTCGCCTCCGGGAAGTCGGTCCGCGACAAAACCGAACGGTCCGACAATATCCACGCCTGCAGCAGTTCGTGCTCCAGTTGCCGGACGTTTCCGGGCCAAGGGTGCCCCGTGAGATAGGCCAGCGCGTCGCGGTCCACCATGGCCCTTGGGCGGCTATGCGCGCGAGCAAAGCGCCTTAGAAAGTGGTCGACGAGCATCGGAATGTCGCCCTGGCGGGTGCGCAGTGGTGGCACGACGAGTTCGACAACATTCAGCCGGTAGTAAAGGTCTTCCCTAAACAAGCCATCGGCTACGCGCTGTTTTAGCTCGCGGTTCGTGGCCACCACGATGCGCGCCTCGACGGCAAATTCATCGCGCCCACCCAGAGGACGTGCTCGACGCTCTTGGAGCACGCGGAGAAATGCGGCCTGCATCGGGAGGGGAAGCTCTCCGATTTCATCGAGAAACACTGTGCCCCCTTGGGCCTCTCGAAAGACACCAAGGCGCGCGCGATCGGCACCCGTAAAGGCCCCGCGCTCGTGGCCAAATAGCTCAGATTCCAGTAAATTTGCTGCGATTGCGCCGCAGTTGATTGCCACGAACGGCTTCTTCGATCGCGCCCCCGTGTCGTGAATGGCGCGCGCCACAAGCTCCTTGCCGGTGCCACTCTCGCCGACCACCAGGGCGACGATGTCGAGATCGCGAACGCGTTCGATGCGCGCGTAAAGACCTCGCATCGGCTCGCTCGCCCCGATCAACTGCCCGACGCCCTCGCCGCCTCGAATGTCGGCCTTGGCCACCTCGAGTTCGAGTCGTGTCGATTGCAGCTCCGCGGTTCGCTGCGCCAGGTGCGCAGCCAGCTCCTCGCGGGCCTTGAGCAACTCGCGATTGGCTTCCACGAGCGCGCGACTTTGGGCCTCGTTTTCATCCGACAGCTTTGCGCGAGAAAGAGCCACGGCCGCGAGGTCTGCGAAGGCCTCCAGCACGGATAATTCCTGGTCAATCGACTGCGCGGCCGCGTACGACATTTCAATGTAGATTGCACCCATCGCCACGCCGCGGCGTCCTTCTGAGTGGATGGGAACGCACACCAGAGCATCGAGCTGCATGCGATGAATACTCTCGGCACCCGACAGTCTCGCGTCGCTTCGAGCAGACCTCGTGACGACCCGCTCGCCGGTCGTGAGAACACGCTCCGCGACGGACCTTGAGAACTGATGGCGATCGCTGTTCACGTCTCCGCCCATGGCGCGCACCGTCTTGACCAGCGGCGGCTCATTACCATTTCGAAGGAGCAGCAGGCCCCGATGCCCGTGCACGAGCGCCATGGCGTGATCCAATATTCCCTCGAGAATTCCCTCGGTAGTAGCCACTGCCAGCAGGCTCGCGGTGAGCGCCAAAATGCGCGCAAGGCGGTCGCTCGTGCCACCGACGACCACCGATTCGGGACCGGGCCGATTGGATACGCGGGGGACCGTCACGCTGCCTCGGGTGCGCAGATGACGCCGGCGCGGATCGTTCCAAAATACCTCGCGCAAGTCTGGAGGAAGTCGTGCGGCACTCTCTTCCACCATCGCGCGAGCCCCTTCCTGCTCGCGGGCTGCGCGTAAATGATCGCCTTGCGCTGCCGCCTGGCGAGCACGTGTAATCTGCACGCGTACGAGCCAATCGTCGAGCCCGGCTTCCTTCGCCGCGAGCCACGCTCGGTCGATCGCTGCGTTCGCTTGTCCTGGAAATCCCCTACCCTCGGCCACCGCGGCTCGGAGCAGCTCGGGCAGCGGATGCGCTCCCCGCGTTGCCAAGTGCGGCACCTCGGAGGCAAGCAAAGACTCGACGTCATCGATGGTCATCACCTGGGTTCGCAGCGCCAGGACCGCCGCTTCCAGACGGATGAAGGCTGCCTCGTCTCGACGCCCCAAACCCTCCCAAGCATCCGCCGCCTCCGCGTAATAACGGAGCGCCAACGTGGCGTTGTTCGTGAGCTCATTCCACTCGCCGTCAAGGGCGAGACGGTGAGCCTCCACACTTAGCGTTCGATGGGCTTCGCGCCCCAAAGCATCGAGGGTGCTCCGGGCTTGCTCAATGCGCCCGAGGGTAAGATAGAGACTCGCGAGATTGGCGAGAGCCTGTTGCACGACCAGCAATTGTCCTGCTTGATCGGCCATGGCGGCCACCGGCTCGAGGGACTGAATCGCGCGCCCGAGGTCTCCGGATTCTTGCGCGAGGGCCGCGAGATTGAGACGCGCGACAGCCAACAGCGACGCATCTCCGCTCGCCTCTGCGCACGCCAGTGCTCGCTCCTGGGCCTCCATTGCGCCGAACCTGTCGCCTCGCCGATGCAACACAATTCCGTAACTCCCGTGGACGATCGATCGCAAACGATCGTCAATCATGGGGGTCGTCCCGAGCGCGCCTTCCGCCGCGGCCAACGCTTCGTCGAGGGCACCGCGAAAAGAAAAGGTGACCGCTCGCAGCGCCAAGGCCTCGGCACGGGTGACCGTGTCGGCCGATTGGAGAGCCACGGAGGTCACTTCAAGGGCCTCCGGAAGTCGCCCCAGACGCAACAAAGCCCTTGCCCGCACGATGGCCACAGGGCCGCCTGCAGCGTCGCGCCCGGACTCGGTGAGGAGCAGCGCTTCTTCAGCCGCTCCGCGTCCGAGCAAGATTCGCGCGGACAGATGTATGCCCTCGTCCGTTGAACGATCTGTGCACTCTACAAGCAGTGTTTCGGCGTCCGCAACGCGCCCGCGCGCGAGCAGCGCCGAGACGCGGAGGAGAGACACGGGGGCCTCGGCGTCCGCGATTCGGCCATCGAGGTCGTCGACAGACACCACCACGCGCCCGACCAGCGCCGCAAGCGAGGCCCGCAAACTTCCTGGACTTCCGTGGGCACGCGCGATGAGCGCCGCGGTGGCCTGAGCCCCGAGCTCGGGATGCACGCGATGAACGAGGGCCGCACATTCGGCCGCAGTTAGGGGCGCTGGAGTCGCGTGGACGGGCCCTCGCCCATCACCGCCGACGACGATTCGCACGCCCCGACGGGCACCCGAACTGCGCATATTTTCAAGATATTCATCACTTAGGACGCAGCCATCCAGCGCCAAAAATCCGCCATCGGCCACGAGGGCGAGGGCCTCTTCGCACGCGGTGTCGTGGGCGCGAAGGAGCTGCCTACCCGCCAAAAGTTCGACAGAAATTCCTCGCGCGCCCGACGTCCACGCCCAGCGTCGCAGCAGCGTGCTGACGCCGGATCCAGGCGGCCCACCGATGCGAAAAATGGCATCTGGGCGCCACGCGTCGGTTTGAGCCGCGAGCAAAACGCATTCGCGATCGAGGCCGACGAGGCCCCAGCGATCCAGTCGCTGGCTGTCGAAAACACAACCCGGCGCGGACGCGCAGAGCGCCCTTCGAATGCGATGAAGAAATTCGTCGACGCTGGCAGACCGCCTCGATGGCTGGGGGTCGGTTCCCTCGGCGATTACCGAGGACATTTCCTGGTCAATCTCCACCGACGGCCGCGCAACGGCGAGGGCATCCCGCAGCGTGCAGGCCAGCGCAAACACCTCCGTTCGTCCGTCAAGGCACGCGCCCGACAGGACCTCCGGCGCCGCGTAGTTGGGCGTAAAACCGAAGGCCAAGGTTGAATCGCCGCTCCACGGAACGGCCAACCCGAGGTCCACCAAGTGCCCCCGTCCGGCGCCGTCGACGACGATATTGGCAGGCTTCAAGTCTCCGTGCAGCAGCCCGAAACGGTGCAGCACGGCGACGGCGGCCATCGCGCTGGTCACTGCCCCAACGACGTCCGCGGCGTTGCGTCCGCGTGCCCACTTTTCGAGCGAAACGCCCTCGATCATCGTGCGCACCAGGAATCCGCGGCCCTCGCGCGTGCGCCCGAACGCGCGCATTTCGGGAAGACCCAAGCCCTCGGCGTCCGCTAAAAAACTGGCCTCTCGGAGGATCGACGCGAACTCGTCGCGGCCGCCTTCCGGGGCCAAGAGTTTGAGGGCCAGCGTCTCGCCGGTGAGGATGTCCCGCACGGAAAAAACCAGCCCCGAAGCTCCCGAACCCAAGAGGGCCAAGGGCTCGTACCGCAAGGGGAGATCGTGGGCGCCGAGCAACACGTCGAAATCCTACACCGTGCGCAGGAATTCCGGCACCGAAGCGCAAGGAAGAACCGAATCGCCCACGAATGGCCCTTTTGCGCCAGCGCGCGTAGTCCCGGACACAGCGTATAAACATACAATGCCATACGCAGTATATTTCGCGTATTATGCAGGACTACGAAGGCATACGAGGAAATACGGCGGCTGCGGTCGTTCTCAAACCCACGCCCAGGGCCATCTACGTGCGCACGCGCCAGTGCCCGACGACCGTCGTGCCTACGTCGTCGAAGGTGTAGTCGGTGACGACCAGTTCGGGCCGCGCACCGCGGTTCACGAGGACCATATTTTGGTGGAAGACGCGCCCGTACGCGATGGCCTCGTCGCGGTTCATGTGGTGCACGAGCCACGAGGGTTCACGCCACGTTCCCTCGCCATTTTCCTCGTAACTAATGCATGGCTCCACGCGGTAACAGCCGATGATCAGCAGATCGCGCATGACGAAATGGCGACCCTCGTTGGTCTTGCGCGGCAACACCATGGATCGCGGGTTGTAGGCCGTCACGACGGCAAACTCGGACCGAAGAAGGTCGGGGAGAAGAGCCGTGTCGGTCGTGGCGTCGCCGTCGAGAGAAGCGCGCACCGGGCCGTTCGAGCTCGGAAGCTCGTAGACCGCCGACAGGTAGGCGCGCAGAAGAGCCTGATCCATGGGGCGCGGTTAGCACGGCCCGGGGCAAAAGACCCACGCGTTACGCCCAGTCAACGGCCGTCGCGCGCAAGCTCCAAGAGGGCATGGCGAGCGGCCACGAACAGCGCAACGTGCACCGACAAAACGGCCACCGCAGCGGGCGCCGGCCCGTGAATCGCCTCGCGCAAACGCTCGCCCCACGACCCGGGGAGAATCGTGGTGCTCCTCCACCACAGCACGGGCAAGAGGACCAGCAGGGTCGCGAGGGTTTGACGAAGGGCCACGTCGGTGCAAAACCCCGTGGACCCAGGCACACTGCGCGGCGGAAGATGCTTGCGCAATGCAAGCACTTCTAGGACGGCCCCGCCGACAAGGGGCAGTGGCCACGCGGCATTTTGGAATGTGTAAAGCCCCCACGCGGCGGCGAGGGCAGTGCCCAAGACGAAGGCGAGCAGCGCGCCCAAGTGTGCCGCGACGGTGGGAAGCGGTGGAAGGCTCCGCACGTGGGACCCGGAAAAGGCGTCGCGAGAAGCCCCCGCGTCGCTCGCGCCTAGGCCCGCCAACAGGGCGCGCGCGTCTTTGGCCTCGTGACGCAAATCTGAGAGAATTCGCCCGTCGCGCACGGTGACAACGCGATCGGCGCAGGCGGCGACGTCGGGCTCGTGGGTCACGAGGACGATGGTGATTCCGCGGGTCTCCCGCAGCTGTTGGAGCAACGCGAGCACCTCGAGACTCGTGCGCGTATCGAGGTTGCCGGTGGGTTCGTCGGCGAGAATCAGCGGGGGCTTCGTGACGAGCGCGCGCGCAATCGCGACGCGTTGTTGCTGACCGCCCGAAAGCTGATTAGGTGTATGATGCACGCGATCGCTGAGCCCGACGGCCGCGAGTGCGGCAAGGGCTTCATCGCGGCGCTGGCGTCGACCGAGGCCGCGGTAAAGCAGTGGCAGCTCGACATTTTCGAGAGCCGTCGTGCGGGTTAGCAGGTGAAAACCCTGGAAAACAAAGCCGATCAGGCGATTGCGCGCGAGGGCTCGCGCATCAAGGCCCCGGCGCCCGAGCTCCACGCCCGCGAGTTCATAGGTGCCGCTCGTCGGCCTATCGAGGCAGCCGAGCATGTTCATCAGCGTGGACTTGCCCGAGCCGCTTGCACCGACAATGGCGACAAGTTCACCCGCGGAGATCGTGAGATTGACCCCGCGCAATGCGACCACCGTCGCGCCCTCGGACTCGTAAACTTTCGTGACGTCGTGGAGGCACACGAGAGGCGGTTCGATAAAATGTTCGGCGTTGCTCTCGGCGGTCATCGGTGACGAAAAGCTCAAAATACCCGTTTTTTCTTGTCGTCTTTTTCGTCGGTTTCATCGGTGATGAGGAGCGATTCGCCTAGCAGTTCTTCTTCATCGACGAGCTCGGTGAAGAGGCCATCGGTGATGCCGATGTGGACGCGTTTTGCGATCGCTTCTTCTTTCATCTCGCCGGATCGGCGACCGCTCACGGCGCTCTTTTGCAAAAGAAAAATGCGCGCCTCACCCTTGGCCAACGGAACATCGGGCGTTCCCGTTCGGTCTTTTGTTTCGCCCTTGGCCTCGCTGCGGCCTCGCTTTTCGCCCTCGGGCGGCGAGGGTTTGTAGCGCATGGCTGCATTGGGTATGCGCCGCACGCCGAGGGCTTCGTGGGTTCGTACGGCGATGGTGGAGGTCATGCCCGGACGGAGCTTTTCATCGGGATTTTCCACCTCAACGATGGCCGGGTACGTGACGACACCCTGCACCGTGTTGGCGCTAAAACGAAGCTGCGAGAGCACGCCCTTGAACGTTTCACCGGGAAAGGCGTCTACGACGGTTTCGACGACCATGCCCTCTTTGAGCTTGCCCACGTCGGCCTCATCGACATCGGCGACGACGCGCATGCGCTTCAAATCTTGGGCCACGACGAAGAGCGTGGGCGACTGAAAACTTGCCGCGACGGTTGCACCGGGATCGATCGCGCGGTTCACAACGACGCCGTCGATGGGTGAAATTATTTTGGTGTAACTTACATTCGTTAGCGATTGCTTAAGCTGCGCTTCGATGGCCCGGAGGGCGGCTCGGGCCAAGTCGATGGAGGCTTTGGTGGTGTCGAATTGGCCCTTGGCGGCATCGAGTTCGGCCCGGCTCGCGAGCTTTTGCGCCACCAGCCGCTGAAGGCGTTCGTAGTTGGCTTTTGCCGCGTCGTGCGCCCCGATGGCGCTCTCAATTTGCGCGCGTTGGCCGGCCAAATTGGCCTCTTGCTGCGACGCTTGCGCGCCGTAAACGGAGGCGTCGATTTCCGCGAGCACGTCGCCCTTTTTCACCGGGGAGTTGAAGTCAACGTAGACGCCCACGACGCGGCCACTGACCTGGGCCCCGATGTTGACCTGAAGAAGCGGTTGGACGGTACCTGTAGCTTGCACCTTTTCCACGAGGTCGCCGCGCAGGACGGCGCTCGTCATGAAACGCGACGGGACGGCGGGTCTATGCTTCTCGCGCCACAAAATAGAACCCGCGCTCAGGGCCACGAGGACGACCGCGAAGGCGCCTCGTTGGACCCACTTACGGCCTCCTTCGACGCGCGAAAGCTCGGCCCGAAGGTCTTCGGCAGGCGATGCATAGGTGACCATGGGCCCGGACCTAGCGCGCTTTTTGCCCCCACGGAAAGGACTCGACGACCCCGCAAACACCGGGATTTTTTGCCGCCTGCCCCTCTCGCAGCAGCGCGCCAAGGAGCCGCGCAAATATGGCGTAGGACTGCGCTTTTTCCGTTCGCGCCGCACGGCGAGGGCACGCGCGGTAGGCAGCCGAAGAAGCCGTGGACGCCGCCCTGCCAGTGGCGTATCGCGCGACCCGGTGACATCCATGCGCTTTGCCCCCCTCGTGACTTCTTCGCTCGCTCTCTTGGCCTTGCAGACCGCGCACGCCGCTCCCCCGCGCACCGCGACGAAGGTTACAGCGACCACCGTCACCGCCGCACCGGTACCCGTGGTTGCACCCCTGCCCGCTCCGGCGCCGGTGCCGAGCGCAATTCCGGCGGCAGGCCCGAGCCCCGTCGCGAACACGTTCGCGGCGCCCGAGCCGGCCCCGGCGGCGGCCCAGAGCCAGCCCCTAAGAGCGCCTTCAAAGCGAGGGATTTCCCTGGAATCGCTCTCGGTGGAAGACCCGACCAAGACCTACTATACTCTTGGGCCTCGTTACCGCGGCATCCTCTTGCCGGGCTTCGTGACGGGCCTCTTTTCTCGCCAGGCCCAATCTCAATATTTCAACAATGTGGGCATTGAACTCGACGTGCGTCGCGATGGCTTCTCGCTCACCCCGAGCATTTCGTTTCTAGGCATGGGCACAGACCCCATCCTGTTTGCAGACAAGTCCAAGCCGGAGGATCAGGCCCGCAACTGGAGCCGCATCACGAGCGAGCTCAAGGGCATCATGCTCGGCCTCGACATGCAGTGGTCGACGCCCCTCGATCGCACGGTTTTTCTCGAATACGGCCTCGGCGTTGGCTTGGCGTTTATGTTCGGAAATGTGGGCGTCAACTGGGTCTACAAAGACGCCAGCGGCAATTATATTTCCTGCGAAACAACAGCAAGTGGCTCCGATCGCCCAATCAACGACCAGGGGTGCAACGTGGCACTGCATGACACGAACAAGGACCCCGCTCGCGTGGGCAGTTACAAAGAGCCGAGCTGGTTTGACGGCGGCCAAAAGCCCAGCATCATCCCGTGGCTGTCGATGCCGCAGCTCGGTCTTCGCGTGAATCCGGTTCCGGAATTTCAGGCCCGCGTCGGCGGTGGTTTGAGTCTTCTCGGGCCGTGGTTTGGCCTGAGTATGAGCTACGGAATTCCGCAGCTGGACGCCCTCGCACCCCCGCGCCGCCGCTAGTTCGCCGCTAGTTCGACGCTGGGAAACAGCGGAAAACGCCAGCTTTTCCTCGGTGCGGCTACGCCCGCAGCCGGTCCGAAACCCATGTTTCGCAAGGTTCACGACGCACGTCCCCGACGACGATGCCGCCGCTCACGAAGACTTCGCCCGGCAGCGCGCGACCGTTGTAGCGGCTCGCCATCGTAAAACCGTAGGCCCCCGCATCGCGAAAACACACGAGGCTTGGAGCCTCCGCAGGCAGCTCGTGGAGGCCAAAATCGTCGCTTGATTCGCACACCGGACCGACCACGCGCCATGGCACGAGGGCACCCGAACCCCCAGCAATTGCAGCCACGCGGTGATTGGCTTGGTACAGCGCGGGCCGCAAAAGATCGTTCATTCCCGCGTCGACCAAGAGCCACCGAAGCTCGGGCCGCGAGGGCGATGTCTTCGTCTGCAGCACCCGCGAAACGAGGACGACGAATGAACCCACCAGGCACCGGCCCGGCTCAATCGCGTGGCGCAGATCGCCGAGACCCGCGCTCTCGAGCAATGGCCGCACGGCGCGAACGAAATCAGATGGCTGCAGAATACAGCCTTTTCCATAGTCGATTCCGAAGCCGCCACCCGTGTCAATCATGCCCATGGTGGACGCGAATTGCCTGCGAAATTCCAAAGCAATAGGCACGATGGCTCGCGTAGAAGCCAGGTACGGTTCGAGCTCCGTGAGCTGCGAACCGACGTGCGCCGACACGCCAACGGGAACGACCCACTCCCGATGACGGCGCAGCGAAGCGAAGGCGTGAGGCATGTCGTCGGCGAGCACCCCAAACTTGGCTTCGTCGTGCCCTGTGGCCACGTGCGCGTGCGTCGCGATGGCCTCTTTGGCGAGCGACGGGTTGACGCGAACACTCACGTTGGCCCGCGTTCCAAGGGCGTTGGCGCGCGCCGCGACACGGGCGATTTCTTCGATGGATTCCACGTGAATAGACGCGACGCCTGCCCCAATCGCCGCATCGATCTCGGCATCTGTTTTGCCCACGCCGCTGAACACCACGTCGCTCGGGCGCGCCCCGCAGCGAAGCGCCAATTCCATTTCCGAACCGCTCACGACATCGGCGCCCGTCCCCGCTTCGAACAGGGTTCGCAGCACAGTGCCCGACGAATTCGCCTTCACCGCGTAAGCAACCAAATGCGACGCGCCGCTGAAGCTTGCGACGAGAGCCTTGGCCGCGTGCTTCATCCCATCGAGGTCGTGGGCGTAAAATGGAGTGTCCCGTCCCCTGGATATTTCCACGAGATCAGCACAAGACCACCCCCAGGCACGATCGTCATCCATGCCCCTGAACTAACGCACTGCATTGTGTCGGGCAAGGGCCGGTCACGGTCGATTCAGTCGTCGCGCATGGACGCGTTGCCATTGCTGGTGGCATGATTCGCCCATGACTATTCGTCGCACGAAGCTCGTATGCACCCTTGGTCCCGCGTGTGATTCGCTTGAGGGACTCAAGCAGCTCATCGACGCGGGCATGGACGTAGCTCGATTCAATTTTTCGCACGGCACGCACGAGGAGCATGCCTCGCGGCTCGTGAGACTCCGCGCTGCCTGCGCAGAGAAAAAGCGGCATGTCGCGGTACTGCAAGACCTCTGCGGGCCCAAAATTCGCACGGGCAAATTTCCGTCGCGCTTTGACGTTCCCGCGGGCGTCGACATCGAGCTCGTCGAGGGAGATGCATCCGATAGTGAGCGCGTATTTCCGATTCAGTACGAAGGCTTGGCGGCGGATGTCCGCGTCGGTGACGCCATCCTGTTCGACGACGGGCGCATCGTGGTTCGCGTGAACGCCATCAACGGCGAGCGCGTGCTGTGCCACGTGGAGCAAGGCGGCAGCGTTCGCAGTTCCATCGGCGTGCATCTACCCAGCAAAACTCTTCGTATTTCTGCGCTCACCGAGAAAGACAAACTCGACCTCGCGTTCGGGCTTTCGCACGGCATCGACTACGTGGCCATGAGCTTCGTGCGCCACCCGGACGACATTCGGCACATTCGTGAAATCTGCGAAGCGTGGGGCCAGCCCACCCCTGTCGTCGCGAAAATTGAAACCCCCGACGCCGTCGACCGACTCGAATCGGTCGTTGCCGCGAGCGACGCGGTGATGGTGGCCCGCGGCGACCTCGGCGTTGAATTTCCGCCGGAGCGCGTGCCAATTATTCAGCGGCAGATTCTCGGAGTGGCACGCCGTCTCCGCAAGCAAGCCATCGTTGCAACCGAGATGCTGCAGTCGATGACGACCTCCACGAGGCCGACGCGCGCCGAGTCCAGCGACGTGGCAAATGCCGTGTTTTCCGGCACCGACGCGGTCATGCTTTCCGGCGAAACCGCCAGCGGCGACTACCCATTTCTTGCAGCTTCCATGATGAGTCGCATCTGCTTGCAGGCCGAGTCGTCACCGTACACCGAGGCTCCGCAACATGCCTCGCGCGCCACCGCGATTCCCGAAGCCGTCGCGCGCGGTGCCGTGAATACCGC
>CAMCKZ010000105.1 GCA_945875545.1 Polyangium aurulentum
CAAACGGCGCGTGGCGCCCGGCGCGAATACGTGGTTTCAATGGACGATGCGCACGAGCGTGTCACCGTTGCCTCCCGCGTTGCGCCTCAAGGTCGCGCTCATGACCGACGATCGCATCGTTTCGATGCTCGCGAGTCGTGCGCTCGTCGACGAATTTGAAGTGCGCAGTTTTCAGTCGGCTGCGCCCAATTGGGCTACGGTGATCGGCGAGTTTTGCCCCGCGGTCATCGTCCTCCGCGACCTTCTCGTGATGGGCTCGGCGCTCGACGCCATGATCAACTTGCTCGTCGATTCAAGACTGTCGGCCTCCCGCTTCGTCGTCCTCTCGAACGCTGGCGAGAACGGCGATTCGTACCTTGCTGCTGGCGCCGCGGCCTTCGTTTCCATTCCATTCAGCCCGCCCCACCTCCGCGACACGGTGCTCCGCGTCGTTCACCACTCGGACACGATTCTGTATGTTGAAGACAGCAAGGTGATGCACCGGCTCGTGGTCCCGCCGCTCCTTGAAGATGGCTATTCGGTGCTCGAAGCATTTGATGGTCGCCAAGGCCTTGCGCTGCTTGAAAGCGGCCGACGGATCGACCTCATCCTTTCGGACGTCGACATGCCCGAGATGGACGGCCTTGGTCTGTGCAAGGCCGCAAAATCAGACCCGCGATTTCGCGATATTCCCTTCGTGCTGCTGACGGCGCGCGACGGCGAAGATGCGGTGCAAGAGGGGTTTGCGGCGGGCGCCGACGACTACCTGATGAAGCCCGTCGTCGTGCCCGAAATGCTCGCGCGCGTGCAGCGATTTCTCGGGCAAAAGGCGGCCCAGCGCGAGGAGCGCGTGCTGGTCGTCGAACCCGACGCCACCATCGCCCACGCCATCGAACGATGTCTCGCAACCCACGGCCTCCACTGCGATTTCGCGCAAAATGCGGACGAAGCGAGCGCGCTGCTCGAAGAGGGGCGCTACGCCATCGCCGTCGTCGAGTGCAAGTTGCCCGTTGTCGACGGCGTGACTTTGGTTCGGCGAATTCGCGGCGCTCCGCGCACACGCGATATCCCCGTTATCATGACGAGCGGGTGCGATTCGCTCGGCGAGCAGGTGCGCGTTCGTTCCGTCGGGCCGGAGTCTTTCGTGGTCAAACCCTTCTCGCAGGACCGCCTCCTTGCCGAGGTCGAGCGCACCCTCGCGAACGCACGGCATCGGCGTCAAATTTCAGCCATGCGCGGCTACCTTTCGGATGGCGCGATAGATGCCATCGAGCGTCGCACCGCCGATGCCGACGTCGAGCCCCGTGCAGAATACACCTTTCGCACGATCTTCTTTCTTGACATCGTCGGCTTCACGAGCCTCTGCGAATCCCTTGCCCCCCTCGACGCCGTTCGATTTCTCAACGGTTTTTTCGACGGGATCGTTCCGATTTTGACGAAGCACGGCGCGTCGATCGACAAGTTCATCGGCGACTGCGTGATGGCGCTTTTCCCCCGAGAGCTTTTGGGCCCCCAGAGCGCGGTGACCGCCGCCCTCGCGATCATCGAGCACCTCCCCGAGCTGCGCACACGCACGGGCATCGACGTCCACGTGCGCGTCGGAATCAACGCCGGTGCCGTGGTCCTCGGGGACATCGGCAGCGCTCACCATCGCCGCGACTTCACGGCGATCGGCGACCACGTCAACGTGGCGGCGCGGCTGCAAACGAGCGCCGGCGTCGACGAAGTGTTTGTCAGCGAGGCTGTCGCAAAGCAACTGCCTGCCGGATTCGCCGTCACCGAAGTTGGGCTCTTGCCCGTAAAGGGCCGGCGCGCGGCGGTGCTGGCGTACCGTGTTCGTGCCGATGGCCCGCTTCCGCCGTCGACTCCCCGATCCAATCGTCCCCAGCGTTGAGCGCCCGTTGAGGGCCCGTTGAGCGCCAGCCAATGCGAGCTCGCTGCCCGCGTGCAGATCCGGGATAACAGCACTCCAAACGCCGCGCTGCCGAGTTTAGTTCATATTGCGAAGGTTTATTCTCGATCACTGGCCCGGCTGCAGAGTGGTGACGTGCTGACGTGATTAGCTTGCCTTGCCGCCAAGCTCGGGTACGCTAGACCGTACACAATTTGGGGTCTCCATGACAGACGTAACGGGTCGAGGCGCGACGACCGCTGGAACGCTCCTGGGCGGAAAATACCGGGTTGAGCGCGTACTGGGCGAAGGGGGCATGGGGCGCGTTGTGGCTGCCACTCACCTTGAACTCGGCACGCTCGTGGCCATCAAGTTCCTCCTGCCGCAGGCCCTCGAAAATCCCGGCGTTGTCGCGCGATTTGAGCGCGAGGCGCGCGCAACGGCCTCGCTCCAAAGCGACCACGCCGTGAAAGTTCTCGACGTCGGTCGCTTCGACGACGGCTCGCCGTACATGGTCATGGAGTATTTGCAGGGCTGCGATCTTTCACAGGGCTTGGAGAACGCGGAAGGCCCGCTGCCGATTTCCGAATGCATCACGTACATCCTGCAGGCGGCGCTGGGCCTCGCCGACGCACACGATGCCGGTGTTGTCCACCGCGATATTAAGCCGTCCAATATTTTTCTTCAGACCCGAAAAGATGGCCGCGTCGTAGTCAAAGTCCTCGATTTCGGCATCGCAAAGTCCGGCGTAACCCAAGACGCAAACCTCACCCAAGCCTCCTCGGTCATTGGCTCGCCCAAGTACATGTCACCGGAGCAGTTGCGCGAGGCGCGCCACGTGGATGCCCGCACCGATATCTGGTCCCTTGGGGTCACTCTTTTCGAACTCCTCACCGGCGGGCCGCCGTTCGCTTCGGATTCGATGGCCGTTTTGCACTCGGAGATCTTGAACGGCAACCCGCCTCTGTTGAGGTCGGTCCGTCCCGAGGCACCGATGGCGCTCGAGCAGATTCTTTCGCGTTGCCTAGAAAAGGTACCGGCAAATCGTTTTGAATCGATGCGGCAGCTTCACGCGGCGCTCACCCAAATCAATATGGGCTCTTCCGCCGTAACCCCAAGTTTTGCCATACCGTCTGGCTCCGACACCACCATTTCCGAGCCGCGCGGCCCGAGCGTGTTCGACGCCACGGCGGTCGCCGGCACCGAGGACTCGGCGCAGGTCACGGGCGCTGCAACGTCTCAGACCGGGGTCAGCCCGGGCCTGGCGATGGGCCTGGCGACGGCGTTCAAGAGCCGCGTACGGTGGGTCGCAGCCGGGGCAGCGCTCGTCGCAGCGGTTGCGCTCGCAGCCGTCCTCGCGCGCTCGACCGACAGGCTGGCACCGGTTGTTGCCGCGTCAATTCCCGCGCCAATACCCGCATCAACGGCTGCGCCCGTGGTCCCGCCGTTCCCACCAACGCCAGTCGTCGCGGACGTCCCAGGGGCACGAATTGGCGAGGCTGCCCCAGCCCAGGCCAGCGCGGCCATTGGTGCTGTCGCGGACGCCGCGGCTCCAAAGCCGAGCGCCGGGGTCGACGCCGCGGTCAACAAGGCCAGAGCCACTTCGACGGCCTCCCCGCCCGCTGCGAGGGCCGTGCGGGCCATAGGGGCGGTACAGGCGAGTCCCGCCGCGGTGGCTCCTGTGGTACCCCCGGTGCAAAAGCGAAAATCGGCATTGGAAATGTCGTTCGACTAATGGATACCGAATAACTACAGATATCAATCCGTTTGGCAGGTTGCAAGTTTATGAAAAGACTTTCGTACGTGTTCGTTTCGTCCGTTTTGGCGCTCACCCCGGCCTCCGCTGCAGAAACAGGGCAGAAGCCGTTGGGGGAGATTTTGAGCGGTCCGGCGCTCCAATCCTACGAACGCGGCCGCGAGCTTTTCGAGGCCGGTGACGTCGTGACGGGGCACGCCAAGCTGCTCGAGGCGTACGAGTTGTCAAAAAACAGTCGACTTTTGTGGAACATGGCGGCGTGTTCGAAGTCCGCGCGGCACTACGCCCGGGCTATCACCGAGCTGACCCGGTTTCTTGAAGATGGTCGCGGCGAGATCACGACCGAGCAGTCCAAGCGGGCCGAAGACGTGCGCGCCACACTCTATTCGCTGGTGGCCGCGGTAACGCTGACGAGCCATCCGAAAGACGCGACCTTTACGATCGACTCAAATCCTTTGGGCGTTATTACCGAGGGTGTCGTGCATTACCTCGATATTGGTCCGCACCAGGTTCGGATCGAACACGAGGGTTTTCGTACCGATGAGCGCACCGTAGAGGTTAAACAGGCCAAACCGTTCGCGCTCGAGGTGTCCCTGGCCCCCATCGTGCCCCTGGCCCTCTCGGCAGCCTCGCCAGGCGTTCCCGTAGCGCCGGAGGCACCGCCGGAGCGGTCGGAGCGGCGCACCTGGGCATACGCCAGTCTCGCGGTAGGGGCGCTTGGGGTAGGGGCCGGCACAGGTTTCGGCCTTATGGCGGTATCGTCAAAACAAGGGCTTGATGCCCAGTGCACCGGCGGAGTCTGCCCGACAACGGCCCAGGGAGACATCAACACGGCTCGTGCGTGGGCTGCGGCGTCGACCACGGGTTGGATCGTTGGCGGGCTCTCACTCGGGCTCGGCGCGTACCTCTTTTTCAGCGAATCGCCGGCTTCCAAGTCCGCATCGGGCCTGCGCCTTTCCCCCGTGGTCGGTCCCCAGGGGGCGTACGTTACGGGCAGTTTTTAGCCAGCCGATTCGTTGCGATGCTCACGCAGATTTAGTAAAGTCTTTAAGCCATGGTTAAGCGGAATATGAATAACGGCAATTCGACCACATCTGTTTCCTTGCTTTGTGCGGCGGCGCTGTCCCTTTCCGGTTGCGCGCAAACCCTCTCGCTGTACGACTACGAAGCGATTGTTCCACCCGATGCCGGCACGGCTCCGGCGCGCGACGCCGCGGCCGATCCCGATGCGCGGGGCGACGCTGGAACGGGGCCAAGCATCCGCATTGTCGAACCCGTCGACGACGGAATCGCCAACGTTACCGATAACGGGCTCGTCACCATGAAGTTTGAGACGACCGGATTCACGCTAAAACCCGCGAGCGAGTGCGGCGGCGCGCCAAACTGTGGTCAGGCGCACGTGAAGATAGACGGGGACGACTGCGACGATAAGGCCGGCGGGAAGGCGAATAATATCAATATTACCTCCGCTGAGCCAGTTAAGCTTAATATGGGCTATTGCAAACTCGGGCCAGTCGGCGTGAAGACGATCCGCGTCGAACTCGTCACCGCCGACCGCGCACCGTTGTCGCCCCCGGTGACAAATACAATTCGTGTTAGCTTTGTCCGCGGGCGCGTACGCATTCTCGACCCTTTGGACGAGCAGATTGTCGTCATGCCCGCGACGAACATTGCGTTTCTTACCTTTGCCGTCTCGGGCTACACCATCAAAACCGCGGGTGAATGCCGAGGAATGGCAGACTGTGGGCATGCGCACATTACAATTGATGGCACCGACTGCAACAACATCGCGGCGGGTAAGGCATACAACATTTCCGCCAAGACGACCGAGCCGCAACAGATGGACTTGAATCTCTGCAAGGGCGGTCCCACGGGAACGAAAGTGGTGGCCATCGAGCTTACAACCGATGGACACGCCCCGTTGTCGCCGCGGGAGTTTTACAAGACCACGGTCAACTTTGTCCACGCGGAATAGGCGCCCGCGCCAGGGCTTCTGCCGTTTTTTCTCGCATTGCGGTGTTCCGGCGCGCTAGCCGCAAATAAAACCGCCCCCGAAGTTGGAGGCGGTTTATCGCACGGTGCGGGTGAGCGATTACTGATCGAATAGCGCCACTTTTGGGACGGCTTGCTCGTACGCGACCGCACCACCCGTGCGCATGCCCCGGGGAAACCAATACGTTGCGAGGTCGATGACGCCGGCACAGCCTGCGCGGTCGACCTTGTTCAAGCGGATGGCGAGGTCTTGGCCGCCAATCTTGAAACCCAGTTGGAAGTTTGAATCGCTGTTTTCGACATCCGCCATGCGCAACCGAATGCGGAGCGACTGGAGGCAGCCATCGAGCTGGGTAAGGGTCTTGTGGTTGAAATTACCGGCCGCTTTCGACATGAATTCGCCGTCGAACTTGGCGACCCACTCAGATTCGGGCAGGGTTTCGCCGTGTCCCCAGTACTTTTTGTTCCGGACTTCAATATCGAACTCCGGCATCGGCACGGCAAAAGCGACCTCAATGAGGAGAGCTAGGCTGTCGTTGTCTTCGCCCTCTTCGGCATCGACGTTCGCCTCGCTCGACGCGAGGTCGGCGATGAGCGACCCAATGTTGGAGTCCCAGAGGGCCTCGCTCAGACGCTTGGGGTGAATGTGCAGGGCCGAGCAAATAACCTTCATAAGTTTGATGCCTGCGGGGGACGACCCCTCCATAAAGGCGCTTTCGCTTTCGTCCCAAAAGGCCAAGCGAAGGGTCTGGAGGGAGCTCAACGTGGTTGACCGCCCAAGGGAGAAGCCCGTTCCCGGCAACTCGACGGCCTTCGCTCCGACGCAGTTTCTCTCGGCCTCGGGGCGAGCCCAGTAGATGCACGCGGACTGGTACGACATGGAGTTCCACTGCTTTTTGATGCCGAGGCCGTCCTTCGCGAGCTTCTTGAGCGCGAGAGCCCTGGCGCTGGAAACGCCCGAAAACCCTACGTTTCCCTCCTCTTTGCCTCGGATGTCCTCCGTCGAGAACTTGAGCTTCTTGGGCGCCTCGAAGGCACGGATGTCGCCGGTTTGCGCCATGGTCTTGATGCTCCTCGCGGTGTCTCCGAGGGTTCGCACATCTATGGCGCTGGCTTCGGCCTTCGCCTCGACGCTGATCAAGGTGAGATCAACCGCCCAGTACGAGATCTTGGTCTCTTGTGTGTACATGAGCAACTGATCGCCGTCGTCGATGGGCCAAAAGGTTTGGAACCGGTACGAAGACCACTTGCCTTGTCCCTTGACTGTTGGTCCGCGCAGCGTGGCACTGACATCGGCACCGGCGATGGGCCCGAGCGACGCCGAAGCCTTGATACTCGCCTCAAAACCCGCTTGGCCTTCCGGCGCGTGCGAGGTCAGTACGAGGGTATTCAGTCCGCGTTGACGCACACCACCCGTGTAGGGACGGAGCTTGGACGCCCAATTTTGCGCATTCGCGCGCACCCTTCGCTGGTCGCGCGTGGCGGTTCTGCCCACCTTCGCACCGGCCATCAGGGCCTCGGTGATGCTCGCGGCGCTGCGGTCCCAGAACAAAAAAGATGAGGTCTTTTGTGCCCCGAAAACGCCTTGGTGCCGGTTCATGAAGGCGACGGCCCTCTCGCGGATGGCGTCTTTTCGGCTGCCGACCGTGAAGATCTGCTCGCACTCAACTTTTAGGTCGCTTTTCTCGGCGCCCTCGTAATCCACGCCGAAGAAGCTTGGCCACACGTCTTCGAGGGCGATGTTGGTGTACGTGTAGCTTGCACTCGCTTTGAATCCGGCGAAGGCTTCGAAGCTTGCGCCGACGACCTCCGGGTCGCACACGGGCGCTTCTTCTTCTTCTCCTCCTTCTTCTTCCGCGTCAAGGGTACTTTCGGTCGAGGCCGATGCGCCGCTCGCGACCGCGACGCCCGCCGCCGCGGAAAACCCGACCCCAATATCAAAGCTGGCGCCCGCTTTGCCCTCCCACATGACGCCTTCCATGCAGGTGAGTGTAATGGGTCGCCCCATCGTTTCTTCCCAAAGGCGGCCGTCTACGCCAGTGTAGCGAACGAGGGCCGGGCCCACTTGGGCCACGAGCATGACCTCTTTCGAGCGCGTGATGTCGGCGGTGACGCCGATGGCGGCCGTGAGCCCAATGAGTTTGCCCGGATCGATCTTTACGTCGAAGCCCGCGCCGTAGCCGTTCACGCTCCACGCGTGCTGCTCTTGACCCTTGTAGTCGAGGCCGTCTTTGATGAAATACTCGCCCATCGTGGTATTGCCCTTCTCGCGGGCAAGTTTTTCCATCATCGCAAATTTGGCGTTTTTCTTGGGCATCGCACTACGTCAATCATGGGCGTGTCACCGACGCCAGTCAAAGTGCGTGACTCGAGCGAATTCTCTTGGCCCCGGCGGCGCTCGCGACGAGGGTCCGGCTGGCAAAAGGGCCTCGCACCGGGCGGCGAATACAGTTGATGCGGACCCCGAAAACGGGTGATGATGGGGGCGGTAAGTGGCCCTGATTGAAGGCGTGAAAGGTGTCTATGGCGATAGCGGCGGGAACGGTGCTCGGGGGAAAGTACCTCGTGGAACGCGTGCTCGGCGAGGGCGGCATGGGGCTCGTGGTGGCCGCAACCCACGTCGAATTGGGGCACCGCGTGGCCATCAAAATGATGCAGCCGGGCGTGGCAAGCGACGTCGAGATGGCCGCGCGTTTTGAGCGCGAGGCCCGGGCAGCCGCGGGCATTTCCAGCGAGCACGCGGCGCGGGTCACAGACGTCGGCCGCTTCGAAGACGGCACGCCGTACATGGTCATGGAGTTCCTCGAAGGCGAAGACCTCGACGAGCGCATCGCGAGGAAAAAGCCGATCCCCATTGTCGAAGTGGTGCGCCTTTTTATTCAGGCGACCATGGGTCTCGGCGATGCGCATAGCCACGGCATTGTCCACCGCGACGTCAAACCTGCGAACCTTTTCTTGGCCCAACGCAGCAGCGGCCGGGTCGTCTTGAAGGTGCTTGACTTCGGCATCGCAAAAGCCGTTATGAGCAGCACAAACCCGGCTCTGACGCGCACGACGGCCACCATTGGGTCGCCGCAATACATGTCACCGGAGCAGCTCACCGACACCAAAAATGTCGACCATCGCGCCGATGTTTGGAGCCTCGGCGCGACGATGTACGAAGCACTGACGGGCGTCCCCGCGTTCGGCGCAGATACGCTGGCGGCGCTCCACATCATGATCGTGACGGCCAGTCCCGCGCCGCTGAGAACACTCCGGGCCGATGTCCCTCCCGCGCTCGCGTCCATCATTTTTCGCTGCCTCGAAAAACGACCCGACCAGCGTTACGCCAGTATGAGCGCGCTCCAGGCCGATCTCGAACGCCTTGAACTGACGTTTTCCGCGCAAAGGGCCTTGTCCTCCCCTGAATTTGGGGGTGCCGTCACAGTCGCTGCGTACCCCGGTGCCGACCCCCCAGCCCTCCCATCCGTGCGGCCCGCCCCGGCCGCCCCCATCACGTACACACAAAACGGCCCAACTGCCCCAGGCCGCGTCCCGGTGAAGCTTGTCTCTATTGTGTGGGTTGGTGCCGTGCTTTGCGGGGTTTTCGCCTTCGGTGCCTCGCGATGGCTGACCGGGCGCCGTTCTGCGCCCGAGCGGCCCTCGCCGGCGAGCGAACCGTCTGCCGCGGCCGTGTCCGGAACCGCGGTTTCGAATCCCAAGGCCCCGGACGAGCGGGCGTGGCGCGTGGCGGCTCCCACGGTGTCGCGCACACTGGGTCCGAAGCAGTCGGGCAAGATCGACCACGCGGCGGTGTGCGCCGTGCGGTGCGGCGAGATCGATGTCCCCGACGGTGTGGGCGGCGTCGAACACGTGCGCTGCCTGCCGTGTCCCAAGCACAAAGTGGCCCCCGGTACGTGTGGTACATCAGGGCGTTATCGTGTGTCTGGCGTGGGCGCGTGGGACGACACGGTGACTGACGCGAGCACGAACCTTGTGTGGACGCGCGGCCGCATGCACGACGAGAGTCTGCCGACGTGCCTCGACAACGAAGAAGAAATGGGACAGGCTCTCCGTTCCGGGCCTTATTGCTGCCAATCCGCTCAGCACAACTGGGCGCGGTGCAACTTCGAGGGCGCGCGCGAGGGGTGCCTGCGCCGCGGCGAGCACTTGGCCACCCTCGAGGAACTCGCCACCGTCGCCGGCCCAAACCACGCGCACTGCGCCTTCGACGCATGGTGGTCGTGGTCCTCCACGCCCTCGAAGATCGCCGGCGCTGCGTGGCAGGTAGGCTTTCAAGGGGATATCTACGAGCAAGACATGCACGAGCTGCACCGATACCGGTGTGTATCGGGCTTATTGGGGGCTCGTAAGTAGCGTGTCCGCGTATGGGCTATAGCGTGTATGCGGTTCGGTTGCGGTAACCTTACAAAACCCGGTGCTACCGCGAGCTCTTCGTCTGTCTCCGCCTCCGGGCGGGCCGCGCACCGTCCGAGATACCCGCACCAGTGACTTACGCTTCCACGGGATTCGTGCTTGAACGCTCTTGTGCCCTTCGCTCCGTTGAGTCTGTTTGTTCCGCTGCTCGTTTTCCTCCTGCTTTTCCGCGCGGGCTGGCTCCTCGCGGTGCGGGTGCGGGTCGATGCGGCCGTCGATCGCCTGGTCTGCGCGGCGGTGTTCCCCGTTGTCGCCGTGGTGCTGGCAGTCCAGTCCGTCGGCCGAGCGGGGTTTCTGACGCGGGAGGTCTTGGTCTGCGCCCTGGCCGCGGTTGTCGCGCTGGTTTTCGCGACCGCATCGCCGGCGGACCGGCTCGCTCTGGACACTGATTGGTCGCGGGGCCTCGCTGCCGCGCGTTCGGCCCGGGCGAGTCCCTTCGTCTGGGCCGTGGTTGGGGCGGCACTTGTGTGCATGGCCGGCTCGGTGGCTTCTGCCGCGCTCCTCGAAACGTGGGCATGGGACTCCCTCGGTTACCACCTGCCACTCGCGCATAACGTGCTACAGACGGGGGGGCTCGCCGAGGTGCCTGGACGCCCCGCGTTCATTGAGACCTACCCACGCTTCGTCGAGCTTTTTTTCGCGGGATTTCGGCTGTTGCTCGGCGACGAGCGCTTTATCGAACTCGGCCAAATGGCGTTTTTGCCGCTGCTGTGCGCTACTACATTTCGTGTGTCAAGGCGTTTCGGGGCATCGTCTTCCGACGCCCTGGCGTGCGCCGCCGCGCCCCTCGCCTTGCCCGTGGTGTACCTGCAATGCGCCAGCAATTACGTCGACGTGGCCTATGCCGCGCTGCTCTTCGCGGGGCTTGTGTACCTCGTCGATGCCAGGTCGCGCGCAGGCGAAATCCTCGCGGGAACGTTTTTAGGCCTCGCTCTCGCGACGAAACCGAGCGCGCCGTTGGCCCTCGTTTTGGGCCTTGGGGTTTCGTTGTGTGTGCGGGTGATCGCGCGCGCTCCGCTGCTGACCGCGGTCCTCGGGCACGGGCGCATCGGGCTGTTGGCGGCGGCCGTGGGGGCGAAAGTGTACGTGGACAACATGGTTCGTTTTGGAAATCCTGTGTGGCCAGTTGCGCTGAATCTTGGCCCGGTGAAGTTTCCGGGAACGGTGGATCCACACGATATTCTTGCAACGGGTCTTACGGACGCGCAGCGGCATTGGGGCTGGCT
>CAMCKZ010000106.1 GCA_945875545.1 Polyangium aurulentum
GCGGTTTCACATGCAGAATACAAGCGTCTTACGCCGAAAGACATGGCGCTCCTCTGCTGGTCGAAGCCCCTTCTCGTCGACGTGAAAGGTGCCTACGACCGCCCGCGATTTGAGGCGGCCGGATTCAAGGTGTGGCGCCTGTAACAGGCTTTTTTTCCAGCCTCTTTATGGGCCGTTTTATGGGCGGTTTATGGCCGTTTTATGGGCGGTTTCACGGCCCGTTTTACGGATTGGGGCAGCCGCCGGGCTCGGTGTAGGCGGTGTCTTGGCCGATGCAGGTGCCTGGCGTGCCCGCATCTCCGCGGGCCACCAAGATGCCCTCGCCGATGCGCACGGGGAAAAGAAACGGCGCGGACGTCACGGCAGAACCGCCGAGGGTCTTGCCGGAAACGCGGATTTCAAAGTTGACTTGCTTGACGAGGCCCGCGCCGGGAATGCGTGCGAAGTCGAGCTTTCCGAGGGGCAAAAGCGGCACGCTTACGACCGCGTAACCGGGCGTGGTGCCGTCGCTCGGCTCAACGATCGCCGTGGCCGGCAAATCGTAGGCCACCGTGGCGCCGCCCGGAAGCACCGCGGAGACCTGCACGGTGTCAATGAGCACGCGCCCGGCCTCGGTGCGGCGTATCTCGTTCGAGGCGTTTTTTTGCAGCTGGTTCGCGACGACGATGTTCGCGCTGTATTCTTTTTTGCAGCTCCAATCGAGGGTGCCCCAGGTGATGGTCGGCGCGTTGTTGTCGATGGTGCCGTCGTAGCCGCAGCCCTTTGTGGGCGGCACGATCGACCGAATGAAGAGCATGGTCTCGTTGTCGGCGCAGCCCGGCGCGCCCGCGAAGGACGCAGCCGCGGCAGCTGCCACCAGCAAAAAACCACCAACCTGCACGGCCTTGGCCTTTACGAACAACGACATGGTTTGGATCCTATCGGAACACGCGGGGCGGGGCAAACACCCGCGGCATTGTGGGCGGCAAAGTCCGGAATTGATGCATTTCGCACGGAGTTAAGGGGCGGCCGGCGACCCGGCGCGAAGACTCGCTTCGAGCTCCGCGATCCGCACACGCACAAGTTCACCGCCACCGAGCGCTGTCACCGTTGGCACGAGAATGTGCCTTCCGCGCCGCTTCTTGTCCGCCGCCACATACCCCGCCGCCGCCGCCCACTCGCGCGGCGTTGCGCCCGTGGGGAGCCCCAGTTCGCGTAAAAGCGCCTCGGTCCGGTCGGCGATGATTCGCGACGCCAAACCGCGGGCCGCGAGCCACTGCAGCTCGAACACCAGCCCCGCCGCAACCGCTTCACCGTGAAGCCACGTGCGGTACCCGCCCGCGGTCTCGAGCGCGTGGCCCGCCGTATGCCCCGCGTTTAGGAGCGCGCGCAGGCCATCTTCGTGTTCGTCGTCGCGCACGACCCGCGCCTTCGCCGCAACCGCGCGGCGCACCATCTCGCGCAAGACCCCACCCTCGCCCCGAGCGATGGCGTGAGCATGCCGCTCGCAGAACTCAAACAGCGAGAGATCTGTGCAGACTGCAACCTTCACAACCTCGGCCAAACCCGAGATCCGCTGCCGCGCGGGCAGGGTCTGAAGGTGGGCCATATCGGCCACCACCGCAGACGGCTGATGAAACGCGCCTATCAGGTTTTTTCCTGATGGTGCGTCGAAGCCCGTCTTCCCGCCGACGGAACTATCGACCATCGAAAGGAGCGTTGTCGGCACTTGCACGAAGCGAATTCCGCGCAGCAAAGTAGCCGCCGCAAATCCGGCCATGTCGCCCACGACGCCGCCGCCAAACGCGACCACCACTGCGTCGCGATCGATGCCGTGACCAAGGGCGGCCTCCCAGATCGTCGACACGGAAGTGAGCGTCTTGTGCTCCTCCCCGGCGGGCAAAACCACATCAATGCAGTCTACAGATAACGCGCGACGCACCGGGCGCAGGGCCGTTCCGCGGCAGCGGTCGACGTTGGAATCCGAGACGAAGATGAGACTCGACGGCACGAGGCCCGCGAGAACATCGACGAGACGCTCGGGCGCATCAACGACCACATCGATGGCATAGCTCCGCTGACCGATGGGCATGGAGAGCGGGGCCCGGTGCGCCACGGCCAGGGCCTCGTCCGCAAGGGTGTCGACGTCGCGATCGTTCGTAGACAGCGTCGCGTGGGTCTCCGCGTATGCATCAGCGCGGGCCTGCGTCAAGCGCAAAATTGTCGCGCGGGGGTCACCGGAGGCGAGCAGCGGACGCGTGGAAAATGGCTGGGCGCGCGCCAAGATGGTCTCCACGCTCGCTCCAAGCGTGACGACCGTGGCGTGCTCCAAACATTCGTGACGCAAAGCCCGCGCCACCATCGCGCCGCCGCCAAGAGCGACCACACGAACGACCCCGTCGTGGAGAAGTTCGCGAAGGACCAACGCCTCGAGCTCACGAAAAGCGCCCTCGCCCCGCGCCTCAAAAAGCTCTGCCACCGACTGGCCCGCGCGCGCCTCCACTGCGGCGTCGAGGTCCACAAACGGAACGCCAGCCTTGGCCGCCGCGTGCCGACCCACCGTGCTCTTGCCCGACGCCATCATGCCGGAGAGAAGAAGACTTCGATCCATCGTTTGCCTCGTTCGCGCTGGCGTTTTCAGGGGGTCTAAAAACCTGCCAGCTGGTCTTTGTATCCTGCAACATTGCGCTGAAGCTCTCGCAGCGAATCGCCGCCGAACTTTTCCAAAACGGCGTCGGCCAAGACGATCGCCACCATCGCTTCGCCAATGACGCTGGCCGCGGCGACGGCGCAAATGTCGCTGCGTTCGTGCGCGGCTTCAAATACTTCTTTCGTGAGAATATCCACCGATGGAAGCGCTTTTCGCAACGTCGCGATGGGCTTCATCGAGGCCCGCACAATCAACGGTTCGCCGCTCGTAATGCCGCCCTCGAGGCCGCCCGCGTGATTCGACGTGCGCGGAAATTTGTTCGTCGCCGGGGCGTGCGTGATGGCGTCGTGCACCAGAGAGCCGCGCAGCGACCCCGCCTCAAAGCCGTCGCCGATGGCCACGGCTTTAATCGCCTGGATGCTCATCACCGCCTGCGCCAAGCGTCCGTCGAGCTTGCGATCCCACTGCACATGCGAACCGAGGCCCGGAAAGAGACCGATCGCGACGACCTCAAAATGGCCTCCCAGTGTATCGCCCGCATGCGACGCCTCTTTGATCGCGTCTTTCATCCGCTGCGCCGCGTCTTCGTCGGGACACGCCAAATCCGACGCGCGAGCCTTGGCGCGAAGCTCTTCGTGGGAGCCCGTAAACGGGGGTGCGCATACAGGACCAATACGCGTCACGTGAGCAAAAATGCTGATTCCAATCTCCTCGAGGAGGCGCCTTGCGACGGAGCCCACGGCCACGCGCATGGTCGTCTCCCGCGCGCTCGCCCGCTCCAAAATATCGCGAAGGTCGTGGCGATTGTACTTCTGCCCGCCGGCCAAATCGGCGTGACCCGGACGTGGGCGCGTCACCGCCTCGGGCACCTCTGAAAAGGGCTCGGGGCCCATGCGCCCGGTCCAATTTGAAAAGTCTTTGTTCTCAACGACGAGAGCCAAGGGACCACCGATGGTTTCGCCCCCGCGCACGCCGCCCACGAGGCGCACCCGGTCCGTTTCAATCTTCATCCGACCGCCGCGCCCGTACCCCTGCTGACGGCGCGCCAGATGGTCGTTCACGTGCTCGACCAAGAGCGGAAGGCCGGCGGGGATGCCGTCGACGACAGCGGTCAATTCGGGGCCATGCGACTCGCCTGCGGTCATCCAGCGAAAGTGCTTCATCGGCTCGCAGTAAAGCGCAGTTCTGGCCTCTCTGCACGCGGTGCGTCAAAACCGAACAAAGGTGCGGTTTTCCTGCGCCACCATCGGTTCCATCGCTATCGTTGAGGGCCTATGGCTATCGCAGTCGGCATCGACCTTGGCACCACGAATACGGTTTTTGCGGTCGTCGACGGCGGCCTTCCGCACGTGATTCCGCTCTCGCCTGACGACGGACTTCTGCCCTCCGTCGTCTCGTTCACACGCTCCGACGATGTCTTCGTTGGGCACAAAGCGAGGGCGTGCCGCACGATTGATCCGGAGAACACGGTCTTCTCCGTCAAGCGAATTCTCGGGCGGCCGTGGGGCAGTCCGCTCGTCGAAGAGGCGCGATCGAAGGTGGCGTTTCAGCTCGTGCAAGGTCCACGCGAAAGCGTCTCCGTCGATGTGCGCGGCGTGGCCTACGGGCTCCCGGAGATCAGCGCGTTTGTTCTCCGCCACGCCCGCGCCGAGGCCGAAAAAGTGGTCGGCGAACGCATTGATCGCGCGGTCATCACAGTGCCCGCAAGCTTCAACGATTTGCAGCGCGGCGCCACGAAAATTGCGTGTCAACTCGCGGGCTTGGAGGTGCTGCGCATTGTGAACGAGCCCACCGCTGCGGCTCTCGCGTATGGCCTCGCGCTCGGTACCGAAGAGCGCATTGCGGTTTTCGATTTGGGCGGTGGAACCTTCGACCTCACCATTCTCGATCTGGCGAGCAACGTCTTCGAGGTGGTGGCCACCGCGGGCGACTCCATGCTCGGCGGCGACGACATCGATCGCGCGATCGCTTTGCGCATGGCCAGCGAGTGCTCGAAGTCGTTCCGTTTTGATCCGCGCGGAGACACCGCCGTGTTCTCGCGGCTGCTGCTCGCCGCCGAGGAAGTGAAGCGCGCGTTGAGCGTCGATACAGAGACGCGCGTGGAGGTTTCAGGCCTCGTGCGCGACCCGGGCGCACCGCCGCTTACCATGGGTTTTTCCTTGTCGCGCGTACAACTTGAACAGCTCGCGCAGCCCTATTTGGATCGCACCATGAGGGTCTGCGAGCGGGCCCTCGCCACAGCGCAGCTCACCACAAAAGACATCGACCGCGTCATCCTCGTGGGCGGTTCAACCCGCGCACCGGTGGTCTCCCGGCGCGTTGCGGCCTTCTTTGAAAAGGAGCCTTATTGCTCTCTCGATCCGGATCGCGTGGTAGCCCTCGGCGCCGCGCTCCAGGCCGCAAGTCTCGATCGCGGTCGCGCGCGGCGAGCGTCGCTCGGCAAGGTTGCTTTGCGCCCGTTGGTGAGCGCTTCGTCTCGCCCCATTCCTGCACCGTTGGCCTCGCCTACCCCCGAGGCGCTGCCCTCCTCGGATCCCTTCGGCTCGGTGAATACCCTGCCTTTTCCCGAGGCAGCGGCGTCGTCTGGTGCGATTGGTGGGCCCTCGCTTGTGGGGTCTCTGTTCTCGGCGAACGCCCCGGCGTCGGCGCTCCCCACGGTCGATCGGAGCGATCTTCCATCCCCGGTTCGAGCGCCATCGTTGCCTCCGCCGCCCGTTGAAAACGCGCGCATCCCGACCCTCGGTTGGCTGCCCGCACTCTCTCTCGAAGCGGCTCAAGAACTTCAAGCGGGCAACGAGGGATTGCGGCTCGGGGGCCGTTTGCCACTCCTCGTCGACGTCACGCCTCTTGGTCTCGCCGTCGAGACCGCCGGAGGCTACGCGCAGTTTTTGGTGTCCGCGAACACGCCGGTGCCTTGCGATCGCACCATGCGATTTGCCACCGCGGCCGATCACCAGTCGTCGGTGGTGGTGCGCGTGGCACAGGGAGATTCCCAGCGTTTTGACGAAAATGCTCTCCTCGGCGAAGTGACGCTCGCGGGCCTGCGCCCGGCCACGCGAGGCCTCGTGCAAATCGACGTGACCTTCGAGCTCGACGTGAGCGGCATTCTTCACGTGAGCGCAAAAGACGTTGAAACGGGCCTTCAGACGTCGGCGCAAATTCGGCTCTTGGCGACCCGCGACGACGACGACGACATCGCGGAGATGTCTGCGCGGCAGGAGCGAATGCTCGGGGCGTACTTCGCGTGAGCGCCGAAACGCCCGACCGCACCGTATTTTTGGATCGCGTTCTCGCGGCGATCCCCGGCTGGAGTTATTACCAACTGTTGCGCATCGAAACAAGTTCAGCCCCGGCGCGCGTGAAGGCCGCTTTTCACGCATTTGCCCTCGAATTTCATCCCGATGAAGTCGAAGACCACGAGCCGTTGGCGTGCCGCGAAAAGGCCGAGGCCATCTTTCGCCGGGGCGCCGAGGCGTACCGCGTTCTCAACTCGGCGGCGACGCGCGCGGTCTACGACGACGGACTTCGTCGCGGCGAACTGCGGCTCATGGAGGTCGCGGCCAAGCCCCGTCCGAAACCGCGCACCCTCGAAGATCTCGCCGCCACGCCCAAGGGCAAAGCCCACGCGCGAAAGGCCGACCAGCTCCTCTCCATCGGAGATTTTGATCGCGCGCGATCGCCCCTCACCTCGGCGTGCCAAGAAGAGCCCGACAACGCCGACCTCAAGGAACGCTTGGAAATACTCTGGGAAGCCCTCGCAATCGCTCCCGAATGAACGCCCTCGCATCGCGGTGCTTCCTCCGCCGACGAGGCGATCGACTCCCGCTTCTCCACCTATGTGTATACTACACCAACACATCCCATGTACGACCAACGAATTAACAGCAACCACATGCAAACCATACGACACCTCTTTTGTGTAGCCCTTGGGGGCGTGCTGACCCTGGCGGGGTGTGCGGGCTCGTCGGTCGCGGGTGCCACGGCGACTGCGGACGCGGGCGCGGGAGCGGGCAGCGATGCGGCCGGAAACGGCGACGCGGCCCGAAACAGCGACGCCGGCGCGCGGGCCAAAGTTGTGGAGGTTGTACTCTTCACGCACATCGAGGATACGTCCCCCAGCGGCACCTTGGGCAGCGCGCCAAACAAGGCCGATTACCTCGCGTTGCGCGCGAAACTCATCGAGGTGGCCACGCTGGCGAAGGCGCGCAACGTCAAGTGGGTGCTCCAGCCCGACTGGAAGTACCTGGAGGCCGCGCTGCTCTACGAAGACGCGGCGCTCGTGGCCGCAACCCGCGGGCACAACCTGTTCGTCCACCTCCGAGACGACCTCGGTGCCGCGATCGATCCGCATTCCCACGAGGCCGGCGGCTACAATTACACCGATGTCGCGTATTTGCTTGGGAAGCTCGGCGTCGGCGGAAGCACGGTGATTGGCGGTCACATTTGGGATCCGTCGCTCCCGCAGTTTGCCCACTGGGAGCGGTTTCGAGTTCCCGTCGCCGGCCTAAAATACCCAACCGCGGTGTGGCGAGGCGACATCCTCATCGGCGCGGGCACGCCGAACCACGTGAACGATCCGCTTGTCAGCGGCGCATGGCGTCCGAAGGCTCCTCAGAATTTTTTCGTCGACGATCCCGCCGCCAACATCGTGGCCTTCGGCGCGTGGCACAACGACGTGGCAGGGGTTCAAGAGTTGGTCGCCCTCTACGCCGCCGGCACCGTGCCCACGACCACCATGCTGACCGCAAGCTGGAACATCCAGCCCGCCGATTTGAAACCCGCCAACGGCCCGACGACCGTCGATCAAACCGTGTTCGCGCCCCTCGCCGCCCTGCGCGACCAGGGCCTCGTCGAGGTCACCGACTTCACGACCCTCAAGGCGAAGTGGCAGCGCGACTTCGGCGGCGTAGCCGGCATGTATAAACCGTAGCTTGTACGTATCATCGCACACACTATTGCACATATACTTGGTATATCTGCGATTCGGGCAGATTCCTGCGGCCCGCCGATTAACGTTGCGAATGGTTGGGTTCAGGGGCAGCCCAGAAATACCTTTTATCCATGAATGACGCCTACGCGCATCGAATTGCCAAGATATGCGTCGCCTGCAACAGCGCAAGCATCCGCAAGAACCCCGCTGTATTAATGCCATTCATTGCCGAACGCGTGTTCGGGTGGACTCCAGTTGAGATTACGCAGGACTGGGGCCTGCGCGATATTAAAGCCGGGCAGGCGTACTCCGTTTGCAACACCTTGACGTGTGACGATTGCGGATTGATATTTTTAGATATCCGGTTTGACGACACGGAAATGGCGGCCCTCTATTGTGGGTACAGAGGCGATGAATACAACGCGCTGCGCGATAAGTACGAACCCGGGTATACGGCCAATAACACGTGGCGACGCGAGGCCGGTTTTGCCCACATTTCTGCGGTGGAAACCTACATCAAGCGTCACATAAGCGCGCCGACCCGAGTTCTCGATTGGGGCGGTGACACGGGGATCAACACGCCATTTAAGGGTCAATTGGCAACCCACCACGTGTTTGACATTTCAAGCAAACTGCTCGTTGATGGTGCCACGCGCGTATCTGCCGACGAGGCCGCGGGCAATGAATACGACCTGGTGACGCTCATGCACGTTCTTGAGCACGTTCCCTACCCGCAGCGCACGCTCAAGGAAATCGCGGCAATGATGGGCAAGGCCACCGTGCTTTACATCGAATTGCCATACGAAGAGTTGGTTCGCATAAACGAAGAATCGCCGGGCTTGGCACGCCAACAAAAGCGGCACTGGCACGAGCATATTAACTTTTTCTCCAGAGAGGCAATTGTTCGTTTGCTGAAAACGTGCGGCCTTCGAGCCGTCGATATTTCCACGGAACAAGGTTTTGGTTACTCCGTGCTTTGCCGCCTCGGCCATTAAGACCCTGTAGCTCGCCCGAAGGGCGCAAGAGGACGACGCGATCGCCGCAGCGGCCTGAGCGGCACTTCGACGAATCCATCGCGACCATTCGCCGCGCCCTCTTGGTCGCGCGGGCACTTGGGCCAGTCGCGTTAACGGAGCCGCCGGCGGCGTTCTCTCCGTGGCTGACGGAGCCGGTACGCCACCGGTTCGCTTGCGTTTGAACCGCTACATGCTTACGCCGAGAGCGCGGAGAGAACCTTCTCACCCGCGCTGTGACCCTGATGCGTGCGCACCGAGAAATTGACAAGCTCGTTGACGAACGGGTTGTCGCCCTTAAACGTCATTCCCGATGCGGCCATGTGCTTGACGGAAAGTCGTTTGAGGCGAGAGAAATAGCGTACGCCGGCATCGAACTCGGACTGGCCGATGACCCTGCCGCCCGGTCCACAAAGTTGAATCTGCTCATAAACGCTGCCGCAAATGCCTGAATTCAGCGTCAGCATCGGAATGAGTGGGCTCGCGTTGCAGCCGCTCTCGAAAAACTCTTTGAACGCTCCAGGGCGATGGATGATGCTCCCGCGATCGTCTTGGCGCCGAGGTACATAGCGAGTCGCCAGTGTGCCATGCGCCTCATACTGCTCGACTTCGGCCTTCGAGCGCTCCGTCTGCCAAAGTTCCCTCGCCGTGGCGAAGAACTTCTGGAGCCGATCCGACTCAACGAGGCGCATAATGAGGCGCGCGCCCCATTCGAGGGCGGTCATGAGAACCGACACAAGGGACCCGCACCCCGGGAGGAGGACGTTGCCGCAAACGTCGCCGACGCCTTTGAGCATGGTCCACAGTCCACTGGCCGCGGACAACGCGACCTCGTGTTCAACGCTGCCGCTGATGAGCGAGAAGTGCCCATCGACGATGGTGATTTGCCGTCGATCGAGCCACAGATCGTGCTTGTCGTTGGCGGCCTTCACACATTGTGCGAGGCCGGTCGCGAGCTTGGCGACGCCTCCCACGAAGGGCGCGGCGGCTTTCGATACTTCGGCGACGATAATGCCCGCAATGGTTTTGAGTTGAGAGCCTATCAAACGAGCAAGATAAAGATCGTTCTTAAAGCACTTTTTCGCGAACGAATTGAGGAAGTCGCAGGCCGCCGCGTACAGGTTCTGGCCGATCGTGCGAACGGTTTCGACCACGACGTCGATGGCGACGGCCACGCCAACACCAATGACCCCGCCAACGATGAGTCCGGGAATGTCCTCCGGGCCGTTGATAGGCGTTTGGCATATGGCGTCAAAAGTCGCCCGCGTCGTCGGAAATGACGGAACGTAATAGCCCGGTGATGTAACAATTTGAACGCTCTCCGCCTCCGCTTTCGCCTGGGCGGTGTACCCCGACGGCTTTTTGAGGGCACCGCCGACCCCCGCCACGAGGGCCCGGCTTCCCGTTGTCACCTTTCCTGCCGAGGTGCCCGCTAGCTTCTGAATCATGGCATCTTGCGTGGTATCGGCTGCGGCTCCCGGCGCAATGAGCACGTCCTTCATACCGGTGACGCCGGAGGTCGCGGTGAGACCTATCGTTGCGCCCGCGGCCCCGACGTCGGCGAGACCCTGGAGGAGAATGGGGGCCCATTCAAGGGAGATGGTCGTATTGCCGAGAAGGTAGACGACGCCGTAGCGTGCACGGGCAACCTGCCAAGTGACCTCGGCGGTCTCCTTCACGTTGAGGATACTCCACTCGCTCGACCACTCATACGCCAAGTAGACGTGCCATTTTTCAAGCAACCCGTCTTTGTTGCGCCGCACATTGGCCCACGAGTTACCCTTCGATATCAAGAGCGCGTCGAGCGCGCTGTAGAAGTTCAGGCTGAGGCGTTTCATCGCGCTGCTCTTCTTGTTTTCGCCTTGCATGCACGCCGCATGGTACTCGCTGTAGGCCCGGTCGACGGCCTTCATGGTCAAGCTGCGGCGAAGCTTCCAGGGGAGGCTCGTTCGCGAGACGAAACTCGCCACGGGCAACATCTGCGGCGCCTGCGGCCGGTCGTCGCTCGTCGCCGGGTCGTCCGTGTCCGGGTCGGGCAATGCGAGGACGATATCACGGATCGCCGCGTCTTTCGCGCTGAGCGATTCGTCGGCCAATGGGCGTTGCGGCATACGGACCACTGTGCCTATGGCCGTTCACTTCGTCAACCCCTCAGGCGCAGCGCACAGCGCATAAAACGACGAATCGGCGCCCCACGTCTTCTTCACGCGATTGCTTCACCCTCGCGCGAGCCTATTGCCATCGAGAAGACATTGTCTCGCTTCCAGTCTGATGCGGCGAAACTTGGCAGGTTCTCGTCAATTGCGACAAACAGATTCGGCATAATCGGAAGATTTCCGCGACAGAGCGCACTGTGAGTATGCCCGACCCAGACGCCGTGTTCATCGTCAAAGGACAGCGCGGCACGGTCGTTGGCTCGGGGAGCTCATTGCCCAGGCGGGCCCGGTCTGGAGGGCGAAACGGTGAACCGCGCGGGGGTGTTCTACTTCCCTGCCCCCGGAGAAGAGCTCTACCGCCGCTCGGTGCACGACGTGTGCCTTGAGGAGCTGGGCGCGATCCTACTCCAGGTGATGCGTGCCAGGGTGCGGCGGCTTTCGATACGTAACCGTTCACTGGTGAAACGATTTTCTTCCAATCGTCTAACGGCATGCTGACCCCAGACCTACGACGTGGC
>CAMCKZ010000107.1 GCA_945875545.1 Polyangium aurulentum
TGGAAACCAGTCTCGCACGGCGCGTGTGGGAACGCGGGCGCTTTTAAGCGCGAGGGCCAACAGTGCATCGGCGTTCCCGTGGCTGGAGAGGGCCGCATCAATGTGGGACTGCGCCAATTCGAGCGCGGGACGCGTGAGCGCATAGCCTCCGCCGCGAGGAAAAAAAGCGAGCGTTGGTGGTGCGCCACTGTTGTCGCCTGAGGCCGCCGCAACAACACTGTTTTCGACCACAGCAGCCGGCGTTGCGCCAAAAAAACAGGGCAGCCGACGGTCCACGGCGCTGAGCATGGCCGAAATGCGGCGAGGAACCGCTAAGGTCGTGTCGTCGACGATGACCACGTAGTCCCAGGCTGGCTCGGCGAAGGCCCGGCGAAAAACGTCGCGCAACTTCAGGGGTTCGCCGAGCGCGGTGTCGTCGGGTCCGCCCGCCGCAACACAGGCCCAAACGTGCGCGTCGCCGAGGGACGCGCCGAGTTTTTCGTCTGCGGCAAATACCAAGCGACTGGGCGCAGCAACGTCCGCGCCCCACGATGACAGGACGGCCTCAGCCTGATGGAGGTTCGCCGCGCAGCTCAGCGCGACATAGAGGATTCGAGGGCCCGCCAAAACCATGAGGTCGCAACGTTACCATGTATCGGCGTGAGACTCCGCATATTGGGCGCAATATGCTCGCGGGACGCCCGCCGGGTCCCCAATACCGGCCGCCGCACGGACCCGAGCGAGGGCAGCGAAAACACACGAAACGGCCGTATCGGAGGTTGGCCCCGTCGTTTGGTCGGCCCCGTCATTTGGTTGGCCACGCGGGCGGAGCCCCAGGCAAGAAACAGAAATCGCGGCGCTCCGAGAGGTGCGTCGCGAGCTTCGTGCCCAGAAACCGGTCACGGTCCGTCTTTGGGGCCAAATGAAGGCGCGTGTCAGCCTTTGACGAGCCGCAGTCGCGCCGAGTCACTCTTGGTGGCGCGGTCGTAAGCGTAACCGTGCCCGAAATCGAACGTCCACGTCACGCCGTCGTCGACCTCAACGGGCGAACTGGACCAATAAGGATCGGGGCTCGTGTCTGGAAAAATCACCCGATCGATCGTCGGTCGATTCTTCTTCTCCACAAGGCTCTTCAGCTCCTCTTTGGTTGGCAGACGCCAACCACCCTCAAGCCCGAGGATATACGCCTTCGCTTCCGCGAGCGTATACTTACCTGGCTCTGACGGCCGTTTCCATACGAGGGACGAATACGTATCTCGTACGGCTTCTGCGGCTTCGTCGATGACGAATCGGCTCATGGTTCATCGATCTCCTGCGGCGATGCTGCCACTGGTGCGCGACGGGGACAAGACCAGAGAATCAAAAGCGACCAAAAAAAGAAAAAAGAACGCGTGGCCCATGCTGGCCGCGGGCATGCCCGGCCGTCGCCGCCATGGCCGCCATCGAAAAGCACCGGTCGGCTGAGTGAACGCGAAATAGCGTCATAAATTCTTGACGGGAGGGTCAAACTGATCGGTGCCTCGCGGCGGCGCCCCTTCGCGGGCCGCGGACTACTTCTTGAGGTAGGTGGCTGGACTGGCGGTGAACTTCTTGTCGCAGCCTGGGCAGCAAAAATAGTAGGTTTTGCCGTCGACGACCGCCGTTGGCGAGCTCGCGGTGACCGTGAACTCTTCGCCAGAAACGGGGCACGTGCTTCGATCGCCGACGACCGCTTCGCCCGGGGCCTTGACAGCCGGCGCCATCGCCGCGTGCGGCTTCGTGCACGCGCAGGGGCCGTGCGCGCAGCCGGTGAGGGTGAGCGCGCCAACGAGGAGCGAGAGCGCGAAAGAGCACTTCGTCAATGGGTTCATCATGCCGGCCCTTTCGCATACATCGGCACAAAAAAAAAGGGGTAAAACTCGATCCACCGAGCATTACCCCTCACCAAAACGCGTCGCGCGGCCGGCTACTTTTTGGCGTCGGCGGGCTTTGCGTCCGCGGGCTTTGCGTCCGCGGGCTTTGCGTCAGCGGGCTTTGCCTCCGCAACTTTTGTGAGCTCCAAGTCGAATTCGAGTTTGATCTCGTCGCCCACGACCACGCCGCCGGCCTCGGTGACCTTGCTAAACGAAATGCCAAAATCTTTTCGGCTTAGTTTCCCCGTGACAGACGCGCCGCGGACGACTTGCCCCCAGGGATTCGTCCACTCTTTTGACGGGCCATCGACGGTGAGTGTGACAGGCTTCGTAACGCCGTGGAGCGCAAGGTCGCCGGTCACGAGGAGCTTCCCGCCCTGCTTTTGCACTGAGGTTGACGCGAACGTCATCTTAGGATGGGCGGCCGCATCGAAGAAATCGGCGCCCTTCAAGTGTTCGTCGCGCTTCTCGTTGGAGGTGTCGATCGAACCCACGTCGATCTCAACTTTGACAGAAGCCTTCGTGACGTCCGCGTCGTCGACGGACACGGTGCCCGAGAAGGCCTTGAAAGCGCCTTTTACGTTGGTCACCATCATGTGCTTCACGCTGAAGCCCACGCGGCTGTGAGCGCCGTCGATTTGGTAATTCGTGGCGAGGGCTGGGAGCGATACCAACCCGAAAAATCCGGCGATACCGGCGACGCGAATGGCAGGAAAAATATTGATGTTCATGAAAAATACTCCGCACAAAAAAAGGGAAAACTGAGCGGCGGACGGTGCCGTGATTGCGCCCGTCGGTCACGGTCTGCAAGCATGTTTCACAGACGCTCGGACAGACGTGTTGCACAGGCACCTTTCACGTGCACGTTGCGCGGGCCACCGCCGAAAAAAGTTCGGCCCCTACGCGACAGGTACGCCTGCTTCTGCGACGGACTCTGCGCCTGGCTGCGGCGGCGAAGGGAACGCAACGGCCTTGCCCATGGCGTGAAAACCCTTGTCCACGTAGAGCGTAACCCCTGTAATTCCGCTGGCGAGCGGGCTCGAAAGAAATGCCGCCGCATTTCCAACTTCTTGTGCATCGAGACTTTCGGCGATGGGCGTATTGGCTTCGGCATACCGCACCATGTCGTCAATGAATCCTATCGCCGAGGCCGCGCGCGACGCCCATGGCCCCGCACTAATGGTGTTCACGCGCCAGCCGTGAGCTCGGCCGACTTCGTAGGCCAGCGTGCGCGTGTCGGATTCGAGCGCCGCTTTCGCCGAAGACATGCCGCCGCCGTAACCTGGAATCACGCGCTCCGAGGCCATGTACGTCATGGACAAAATACTGCCACCCTTGCGCAAAAGAGGGCGAAATGCTCGCAACAATGAGATGAGTGAGTACGCGCTCGTGCCGACTGCGGCGAGGTAACCGGATCGCGAAGTTTCAAGCAACGGCCTCCGAACCTCGGGCCCGTTCGCGAGCGAGTGCACGAGAACATCGAAGCTCTCAGGACCGTGCTTCTCCAAAAGCGTGCGCGCCACACCCTCAATGGAGAAGTCCCCCTTGTCGGCATAACGGCGATCGGTTCGAACGTTTTCCGGCGCGTCGCTCAGGGAATCGTAGGCCGCATCGAGGGCGTAGATGCCTTCGAATTCCAGCATGGATCCGTTCGAGAGAGGCCGCGAATCATCGTGTTTTCCCCGGCGAAGCATCGTTGTGAAAATTTTGTAGGCCGGTGGCCATGTGCCGACCGAGATGCCTGCGCCCGCCTCCGCGAGAGCCTTCGAAATGGCCCATCCAAAGCCGCCGTCATCCGCAACGCCCGCCACAAAGGCGCGCTTCCCGTGCAAGTCGATTGAGAGCATGCGTTCCTATGCCGGTAACCCCCCACTTCTGGCAAGAGTCTCCAGCATGAATCATCGCATCGACGAAAGTTCGCCCAACGCGCGGGAACGACTTGACGCGGATTTGGACCCGAAACTCCCCGTGGCGCACCGGGTTTGGCGTGGCCCGTAGGCGATCTTTTGCTGCACATATGCTGACGAAAGGGCCGAGCCGATTTCGCCTTCTCGACGGGCAACGGATGGCGACGAAAGCCGCGTTGGCCGTCGGACTCGCGGTGGTGGCCGCCAGCGTTCTAAGAAACGAAGACCCGTTATCGGCGGCGTTCGTGGCCCTCGTTTGCGTGGCGCCGAGTGCCGCGCGAGGCCTGCGTCGCGGGCTTGAACAGGTGGCCGCGAGCGCAGTCGGCGCGGCGGTTGGAACACTGTTTTTGGCGTTCTCGCCGGACCCTCGTCCCAGTATTTTTTTTGCCGTCGCCGTGGCCGCAGCCGTGCTCGCGAGCCTCACCTTGTGCCTTCGCGTGCTGGCGGGCCCCGCTTACGTAACCGCGGGTTTTTCCACGTTGTACGTCATGCTGATGCCATTTTCGACGGGCGTAGATGGCTTTCGCATACGTCTCACGGCCGTTGTATGCGGCGCCCTCGCGGCGACTCTCACGAACACTTTTGCCGCATCGCTTTTCTCCGGAAGCGTCGTCTATCGGCGGCGCGCGATCGTGCGAAGCGCCGTCGCCGAAGCGGTACGTGCCCGGGCGCAAAACTTCTCGGGAGTCCTCGAAATCGATGCGGCGAACGCTGCCCATGACGACGCATCGGAGGTGCTCGCGGAGGCCCGCGGCGACTTTCGCGACGCTGCGGAGGAAGCCTTTTTTCCCGGCGCCCACGCCTCGCGCGCGGAGGCGGCGGCGGCCCTCGCCGAAGCGCGCATCCTCGCTGAATTGCTTCAAATAACCGCTTGTTTCGCGTACATCGAGGCGGGTCCAGGCACGCGTTTCAGCTGGGCAAACGTGCTCAACGCCGTCGCCGAATGGGTGATGGGGAGCGAGCGAAACGACGGGGCCAACGCCGCGATCGATGAAGGAGTTTTGGCGGAGCAAAATGGGGCGGCGGCGGCGCAAGGGCGGCTGCTAAAAAGTTGTGTGGAGCGCTTGGGTTTGTTCTCCGGCGAGGTGAAATGCCGGTCCAAGTTTGACTCGCCTTCGTGTTAGAGACGGGGTCGCCATGGCCGAATTCATCTTTCAGATGCAGGACGTAACGCGCGTCCATCCGCCCGATAAGAAGGTTCTTCAGAACATCACGCTCGCATTTTATGCGGGTGCCAAGATAGGCGTCATTGGCGGCAATGGTTCGGGAAAATCCAGCCTTTTGCGCATCATGGCCGGTGTCGATAAAGAGTTCACCGGAGACGTGCGCAGGCACCCGAATGCGACCGTGGGGTACTTCGCGCAGGAGCCCGACATGCACGGTGCCGAGACGGTGCGCGAAGCGGTGGAACAAGCGGTCAAGAAGACCCGCGATCTCTTGGCGAGCTTCGATGATATTTCGTCGAAACTCGGCGAGCCCATGGACGACGAGGCGATGCAAAAGCTCCTCGACGCCCAGGGTCGTATGCAAGACGAGATCGATGCGCAAGACGCGTGGAACCTCGATCGCACCGTCGATCTCGCGATGGAATCCCTGCGTTTGCCCCCGTCAGATGCACGCATCGAAAATCTTTCCGGTGGTGAGCTTCGCCGCGTCGCCCTGTGCCGCATTTTGCTCGAGCGCCCGGACTTGCTCCTCCTCGACGAGCCCACAAACCACCTCGACGCCGAGTCGGTTCACTGGCTCGAGCAATTTCTCCAGGGCTACAAGGGCACCGTCGTGGCGGTCACCCACGACCGGTATTTTCTCGACAACGCCGCCCAGTGGATCCTCGAACTCGATCGCGGTTTTGCGTACCCGTTCAAGGGCAATTACAGCGCGTGGCTTGAGCAAAAACACACGCGTTTGGCCATCGAAGAGAAGCAAGAATCCTCGCGTCAACGCAAGTTGAAGCAAGAGCTTGAGTGGGTGAGGGCCAGCCCCAAGGCTCGTCAAGCGAAGAGCAAAGCGCGCCTTCAAGCCTACGACGACCTCGCCGCCGAGGCCGCAAAAGGCCCCGCCGATGCCTCGGAAATTCACATTCCCGCAGGCCCTCGCTTGGGCGATTTGGTCCTCGAGGCGCGTCAGCTGCAAAAGGCTTTTGGGCAAAAGTTGCTCTTCGAGAATCTCGAATTTCGCCTTCCTCGCGCGGGCATCGTTGGCGTTATTGGGCCAAATGGCGCGGGAAAATCCACGCTTTTCCGCCTCATCACCGGTCACGAAAAGCCCGATGGCGGAGACATCATCGTCGGGCCCACCGTCAAGGTTGCCTACCTCGATCAGTCACGCGATGGGCTGGTCGGCACCAACAACGTTTGGCAAGAGATAAGCGGCGGCGAAGAGACTCTGCTGTTCGGCAAGAAAGAAATAAATTCACGTGCATACTGCACATGGTTTAATTTTCGCGGAAGCGATCAGCAGAAGCTCGTGAAGAATCTGTCGGGCGGCGAGCGTAACCGGTTGCAGCTGTCCAAACTTCTCAAAGAAGGCGGGAATTTGCTGCTCTTGGACGAGCCCACGAACGACCTCGACGTCGAGACGTTGAGCGCGTTGGAGTCCGCGTTGCTGGCGTTCCCGGGCTGCGCGGTGGTGGTCAGCCACGATCGCTGGTTTCTCGATCGCTTGGCCACGCACATTCTCGCCTTCGAGGGCGACAGCCGCGTCGTGTTTTTCGAAGGCAACTACGCGGACTACGAGGCCGACAAAAAGAAACGCCTCGGGGCCGCAGCCGATCGCCCAACGCGCGTGCGCTTCCGAAATCTTCCGACGGTCTAACGGAGCCAACACTTCAACCGTGGGCACCGGTATTTTTTCAAAACGCAGCGAATTACCAGGCGAATTGCACCCGCTTGCTCTCCTTCGCGAAGAGCGTTTGAAGGCCCGGTTGCCCGTGTTTGACTGGTCGCACGGTAACCCCACGACGGCGAACCTTCCTTGGCCGCCTGCCTCGATCCCGCCACTTTTCGCCAAGAATTCCTGGCTGGCCTACGAGCCGTCGCCCTTGGGCCTGGCTTCCGCGCGGGAGGCCCTCGTTCGGCATCTGGCGCTTGAGGGCCTTGACGTGCCCGCGCGTGATGCGGTGCTCGTGGCATCGTCGAGTGAGGCTTACGCCAATCTTTTTAAGATCTTTTGCAACCCCGGCGACAACGTTTTGGTGCCATCGCCGAGCTACCCGCTCTTCGACGAACTCGCGCGATGGGAGGGAATTGAGCTCCGTCCGTATCGATTGGGGTTCGCCGGAGAGTGGCACCTCGATGTCGAATCGGTACGTGCAGTATGCAATGAACGAACGCGCGCCATCCTCGTGGTTTCGCCGAACAACCCGACCGGCTCGTGCCTTACGGTGGCCGAACTTCACGAGCTCGCGGCGTTCGGTCTGCCAATTATTGCCGATGAGGTTTTTGCGAAGGCCCCTAGAAGTGTGCTGGGAAACGCGGACATTCCCAAAGCTCGGGCAGGGCGAGGCAGGCCTGTCTCATTCGAGAACGCGCTCTGTATTTCGACGAGTCCAAGCGACGATTTGGGGCGCTTCCCCGTTTCCCAGCATCCACCTAGAAGTGTGCTGGGAAACGCGGACGCTCCCAAAGCTAGTGCAGGGCGAGGTAGGAATACTCGTCGTATTTCGACGAGCCGAAGCGACGATTTGGGGCGGTTCCCCGTTTCCCAGCATCCACCTAGCGGCAAGCGCATTCGCACGCTGTCGGCCCGCGACGTGCTCCACGCGCACCCCCACGTGGTGCTCGATGGGCTATCAAAACGCCTCGCGTTGCCTCAGGTCAAATGCGGGTGGATGCTGCTCGGAGGCCCGGCGTCCTTTTGTTCCGAGCTTCGCTCCCGCTTGGAATTTGCCTTGGATGCGCAGCTTTCGCTTGGGGCACCGGTGAGCCACGCCTTGGGGGAATTACTGGCCCACGAAGACCTCGCGCGCGACGCCCTGGCCCGGCGCATCGAGTCGTCCGAGGCTGCCTTGCGCGAAGCGTTTTCGGGCACCACGGTCAGCGTGTTGCCGCGCGAAGCAGGGTGGTCGGCGGTCCTTCGCGTTCCCTGCGATGATGACAGCGTATTGGCCATACGCTTATTAGACGCATATGGTATATATGTGTTACCCGGGGCTTTGTTCGGCTTTTCGTCCCCGGGAGTTTTGGTCGTAAGTCTTCTGACTGCCCCCCTCGACGTTCCCCAGGCCGCGCGGTCGCTGTTGGCTTGCCTCGAATCCGCGTGAGCGAAATGAGACCTATTTTTTGTCGTCGTTGAGGGCCAAAATGCCGGAAAAACCCGTGCGATCGTCACCCATAATGTACCGCTGGCAGGCAAGCTGGTACACCCAACTCGGGCCGTCGTTGGGGCTGTGCGCCAAGACGTCGTCGAAAGCGGCGAGCGCCTCCTCGAAGGCTCCGCGCTCGTAGGCATCGGTGGCAGCCAAAAAATCGGCCATCGCCGCGATCTTTTGCGCCCGCACAACGGGATCTTCGGCGTCGAGGACCTCGCAAATCGCGACCGGTTCGCCGCGACCACGCGCCACCACACGCCCGAGCGGCCGCAACGCCACGTCGGCCCGGGAGATGTCGCTCAAGACGGCCTCGCCCACGAGCACGCGTACGCCAAGCTTGCGCGTGAGGGCTTCGAGCCGCGCGGCAACGTTGACGGCGTCGCTGATGACCGTGGCCTCAAAGCGCCGAGGTTCACCGATGGTGCCGAGCATCGTGGGCCCGCGAAAGATTCCCACACCAATCGCCAACGATAGCGGGTCATCGTCCGCGAGGCCGCGCTCGGTGTTGTAGGCGCTCGCGGAACGTTGAATGGCAATGGCGGCGCGGACGGCACCCATGGAACTCGACGGAAAAATCGCCATGACCGCGTCGCCGATGTATTTATCGACGAATCCGCCATTGGCCTGAATATGCGGAGCTATGCGCGTAAGGCAGTTGTTGAGAAATCGGAAAGTTTCCGCCGGCCCGAGAGCCTCGCTCATGGTGGTGAAGCCTCGGATATCGGCGAACAGGATGGTAAGATCCATCGACACGTGGTCGCCGAGACGCACGTCGGCGACGCGCTCGCGACCGAGAAGCTTCAAAAATTCGCGCGGCACAAACCGCTGGTGGGCCAGGGCTTCTTTCGAAACTTGCAAGTGCGTGGAGATACGTTTGAGCAGCTCGCGCTTGACCGTGGGCTTGACGAGATAATCGCTCGCACCGGCCTCAAACGCGCGGGCTACGTCGTCTTGGTCGCTCCGGCTCGACATCAAAACGAAGGGAAGTTCGGCGGCGGTGTACATCGCCCGCATCATTATGCAGAGTTGAACGCCCGTAAGCCGGGGCATCAAGACGTCGCTCAAGATAAGATCAAAAGGCTCGCTCGACTGAATATGCGCCAATGCATCCACGCCGTCGGTGGCCATGACCACATCGGCATTCAGGTCCAGAAGCTGAGCGGCAATCACATTTCGTACGACCGGATCGTCGTCGGCCACCAGAATGCGGACGCGGCGGTCCAGCGGATCGGGCTCTTTTAGCGTCGGAGGAGGGGCGAGGACCACGTTTTTCGCCCGAAGCGATGCGGGCATAATGCTCGGCATGCGCTTCGGCGCCAGGGAATTGTTCCCCCTCGATGAAAGCGGGATCGTCATCATCTCTGGCCACGGGCGAAACGTGACGCTGTCGGGCACACTCACTTCGCCGATGACGGGAATGCCCGCGGGTCTCAACGCACCGGCGAGAGGGGCACTTTTGACGGACTTGATAACCGTCGATTCGGGCGAGGGTATTGTCAGCGAGTCTTTTGTATAAAGTTGACCCTGGGACGGGCGTAGGGTGGCGGTCACCACCGAGGATCCCGACAGGGGCGGCAGCTCCGACGCGTGGATGCGGGGCAGCTTGACGGTCCACCGGGAGCCCGATGGAATTCCCTTTGATTCCCACGCGATGGCGAAACCGTGGAGGACGAAAATCCGGCCCGCAACCCAGAGGCGCAGGTCCAGGGCGGGGCTTGCACTGTTGGAGGTTACGGAACTTTTCGCGGACCGGAGCAGTTCCACGGCGGCCTCGCAGGCGGAGCGATGGTCGTCGATTGTGACGCTTACGTATTCCTCGGTCTGTGCGAGCTGAATGTGCACAGACCCGGCCCGCGAATTCTCTGAAACGTGGGCCAGCAGCGTGGTGAGCGACGGGCGAAGTTGATCGACGTCCGCAAAAACGTAGGAAAGGGAATCTTCCATTTTTACATCGAACGAAGCCACGAGCACGTCGTTCTGGCGCTGCACCGAGGCGATGGCATCGTCCAAACACGCGCGCAAATCCACGGCCATGCGCGTCAGTTGGAGGGTGCCCTCTCGCAGCCTGAGGGCAGTCGAAATGGCCGACACGCCGGACAAGGCCTCTTTCCCCATGCGAATCGCCTGGTTCAAGAGTTTTCGCTCATGCAGGCCGAGCGTGGCCGAATCCGCCAGGCCATTGAGCGAAGAGATGGCCAAGTGTGTGGGTTGCTCGATGGCGGCGATGGTCTGCGCCAACACATCTTGGTGGTAGCGCTCGCTCGCGGCCAGCGTTTCGCCCATGGCGTCGATGGTGCGAGCCATGTCGGCGTTGGCGATCGATCTGCCCGCGTCGGCCTCACCGCGGGTGTGGGTGCGCGCGAGGTAAAGAGCCGTAACGGCGCCACCAAAAAGCGCCCACGGTGCGTCGGCGAGGGGCCAAACGGGGTGGTGCCCCAAGGTTGCTGCGAGGTAGTCGCGTGCGCTGACCCCCACGGCGACAGACCAGGTAATCGGCACGGCGAAGGCCAATGGGTCGCGTGCCTGCGTGGCGCGGACACACCAATGGACCGCCAAGTTCGCAGCGACCAGAACGGCGAAAAAAAAGACCGCCAATTTCACCACCGCGGGGAGCATCGGCCAAGCAAACCCTGCGACGGCAACACCCAAGAGTCCTAGCCAAGGAGGGAGCTTTTTTTCAGTGACGTAATGGGCCTCATTTTCGCGAATCATCAAAAACAAGGCGGCGACGGCGGTTGCCGGAAATGCGCGCGACCGGGCAGCCGCGACCGCGATCGCAAGGCCCAGCAAGAGTTCTTTCGTCACCGAAATGCGAGGAGCTTTTGGATCGTTTTTGCCCATCCAAGCCGAGGCAAATACCAGACCCGCAGCACCCAAGAGCAGGGACGCCGCCCACGAAATCGTCGCAGTCGCTTCGCCGCCGGATGCCGCATTCGCCATGCCCGACGACAGCAGCAGAACCGAAAAAATGCGGCCGCACGATAGAATTACGCGACGCAAGGTCCCA
>CAMCKZ010000108.1 GCA_945875545.1 Polyangium aurulentum
CTTGCACCAGGGCTCTCGCCGCATGCACAAGTTTTTTCACCCGGTCGCGTGCCGGTGAATCAATGCAAACTGCACCCATCGTTTGCGGCACTAGGAACCGAGAAGTTCGTCGATGGCGATGGAGCACCCGCGTGGAGCCGCTCCTGGCGCGCGGCCGTGAAGGGCCACGCCCTCGGGAGTGACGGTCACGAGATCGGCGGTTTGCACGACGACGGCGCTGTCGACGCTCAACAGATCGGTGACGCGGGCAATGCCGGTTTGGCCCGCAGGCAGCGGTGCGAGCGTGGCGGGGTCTGCGGCGTCGACGCGCATCCACGGGGGCAAAACATAAGTGCCGTGAGGAAGATCGCAGGAGAAAAGTGGACCCTCCCACCCCTGACTCGAAAGCTCCGTCATGCCGTACTCGGCAATAATGGAACGCTCGGGCAGGCAAAAAAGCGACGCCAGTTGCGAGCGCAGCTCTTCGGCTTCGACAACGCGTGAGCGACCTTTGAAGCCGCCCGTTTGCATCACGATACTTCCCGGCGGGAGCGAAATCGAAATGCCGTCGAGGGCGTCAAGAAGGTGAACAAAGGCGAAGGACGTTCCCGCCAAAAAAATAGGTGCAGACTGCACGTATGCGCGCGCAATGGCTTCGTCGAGCGCGGAGAGATCAAATGTGTCGCCGCGCAGAAAAAATCTCTCGTCGGTTACCGGGTGATCGTCGAAAGCGCTCACGAACGTGGAGAGCATGTGCGTGAGGGAAGAATCGGGCATTTCGTGCGGGGGCGGGCCCAGGACGAGCACGGGAAAACGCGATCCGAGGTGCGGCGAAAGGGCCGCGTGCGCAAAGGCCAGAGCCCCCCGATCGTAGGTTCTCGTGTGACGAAAAAAGTGGGCGCCGCGACCCTGGCCGATGGTGCCCGACGAGCGAAAAATGGCGGTGTCGAGGGCCGCGTCGTGGGCCGCGATGCGCGTGTGTTTGAAGGCCTCGGCGGGAATGGCGGGGATTTGATCGGCTCGCGACAGGCACGATAAATCGACCCCGAGCGCCTCCGAAAGACGCCCATAGCCCGAGGCCGCCTGGTGCCGCGCAAGGTCGCAGGCGAGGGCATCGAAGGACTCGGGCGCTCTCGTTGCATCTTCGAACGCAGTCACAAAAGCCTGCGATCGCCCGTGCAAGAGGTTGCTTGCCTCTACGGAAAAAGGCGAAGAAAGCGGACAAACACCGGCGCCCATGACGGGCGCACTACCACTTTTCTTCGCGGAGGGCGGCGGCGAGGACCGCCACGAAACTTTCGAGGAGGTCTTGGCTGATGTTCAGCGCGGGGGTCAACGTGATGGTGGCGCCGTCGATGCCGCCCGTGAGGACGATCCAGCCTTTCGACAACACGCGGCGCGACACCGCGAGCGCCCTCGGGGCACCACCCTCAACCTCGACGCCGATCATGAAACCGCGGCCATCGACGCGCTTCACGCCGAGGCCCACAAGTACCTCGCGTAGTTCGAGCATGAACCACGTGCCGATGTTTTCAGCCCGCGCGAAGAGGTCGTCTTCGATCAGCAGATCGAGGGCCGTGAGAGCCACCGTGCAGCCGAGGGGAAGGCCGAAGTGCGTGGCCGTGTGCAGGGCTCGTCCCCCGAGGCGCGACCAGCCATCCATCGCGGACGCGCGCCCCACGCAGGCACTGATCGGAAACCCGCCGCCCAGCGCTTTACCAAGGCAGATGATGTCGGGGAGGAGACTTCGCGAGAGCGAAATGGCCATGGCGCCGGTGCGTCCGCAACCCGTCCACACTTCGTCGAAAATCAAAAGCGCGCCATGAACCGTGCACAATGCACGGAGTTCTTCGAGGTACCCGTGGGGAGGAACCACGCAGCCGCCACGACCCAAAATGGGTTCAACGAGCACGGCTCCGTGGGAACCATCGGCGAGCAGTGTGCGAACAGCCGCGATGCTCTCGTCGGCGGTGGCCCCGTGAATGCCAGGGTACGGGGCGAAATCGATAAAGTTGCCCATCTGACTGGCGAATGGGTCACGGAAGCCTGGAAATAGACCGCATGCAGCCAGGGGCCCATGCGAAAGCCCGTGGTAAGCGCCATCGAACGCAACTATGCGGGGTTTTTGCGTTGTGACGAGGGCAGTTTTGAGGGCGGCGGTGACCGCATCGGCACCGGAACTCCCGAGGATGACGCGGGCGCCGGATTCGGGCATGAGGCCCGCGAGGCGCTCGCACAGACGCACTTTGGCCTCGGACGCGTAGACGTCGCCGAGGGCCACCCACAAAGACTCTGCTTGCAGGCGGAGGACCTGCGCGAGCTTCGGATGGCCGTGCCCAAACGCCACGCTGCCGAAGCCTGCCACGAGATCGACGAGCACATTTCCGTCGGCGTCTGTGACGTTGGAGCCGAGTCCATCGCCGTACACAATCGGCGACTGGGACGCACCCGAAAGCTCCTCGCGCTCGCCCCGGCGCGCCTCAAATGCTGGACAATCAACGGCAAGCAGGCGTTCAGCCAACCATTCGCTCGCAGGCCCAGGAAGCTCGGTGAGAAGCTGAGGTGCCGACTGACCGACAGTAAACATTAATGCTCCACGCGATTTCGACCGTTGCGCTTCGCCGCGTAAAGTTTGTCGTCGGCGGCTTGAATCAGATCGGTGCTGCTCATTCGGTCGTCGACGAGTTGCGCGATGCCGAGTGAGATCGTGATGCTGATGGGCTGGTCTGCGAAAAGGTACGGGGCCTCGGACACCTTGGTGCGCAGCATTTCGGCGAGGTTGATGGCGCCCTCCATGGGTGTCTCCGGGAGAATCAGCGCGAATTCTTCGCCGCCGTAACGGGCAAAAATTTCGTCGCGACGTACGCGGCCCTGCACGATGCGAGCAGACTCTTTGAGGACGTGATCGCCGGCGAGATGGCCGTAGGTATCGTTCACTTTTTTGAAGTGATCGATGTCGAACATGACGAGGCACAAAGGGCGTTTGTGGCGGCGCGCGCGGTTCAATTCTTTCTCGAGGCACTCAAGGAAATAGCGCTTCACGTGCGCACCGGTGAGACCATCGATGATGGTCATTCGGTAAATTTCCTCGTGGTACTGGCTCTCGACGTCGAGGCCGGAAAGGTACTTGAGAATGTTTGGGCCGATCTTGATCTTGTCGCCGTTTTTCAGCTCGCTGCCTGGGCGCACGCGTTCGTCGTTGACGTACGAACCGTTCGTGGAGGTGTCGTCGACGCACCACCACGAGCCCGAACGCTTCTCGAAAATGCAGTGGCGGCGCGAGACCGAATCGCCATCGAGAACGATGGTGTTGTCGGAGCCGCGACCGACGCGCACCGTCTCGGTGTCGAGCACGAAACGGCGACCGAGCGCCTTTTGGTCGGTGGAGTAAATCACCACGAGACAGTCGTTTCCTGCGGGGCCGTCGGCAGCTCCGCCCGGTTTGACAATCTGCGTGACGCAGGTTTTTTCCTCGTCGTACTCGCCCATGAATTCAACCTGTTGCCGCCGCTTGCACCATTGGTGGGAAGCTTAAGGGCCGTGGGCTAAGACTACGCCTCGCCATGAGCATCGGTCAAGATGACCTAAGCAGTCCATCGCGTGTCGGCGCTGCGGCGTTTTTTGACGCGGTGGCGGCGTTTTACGACCGGGTGTACGCCCCAGACGGGTTGGCGCACCGAACGCGCATGGCGGCCCTCCTGGGGCACCTGGCGGGGCACGGGGGACCGGAGGCGGCATCCGCGGGTGAGGGCGTGGGCGCGCGAACGGCGACCGAGCTTCTCGTGTTGGGGGTTGGAACAGGCCGTGAACTGCCGACGCTATTGGATGCGGGCTTCGCGACGTTCGGGGTGGATTGTTCGCAAAAGATGCTCGATCAGTGCGCGAAGAGGGCGCGGTGTGGCGTGCTGACCCGCGCCAATTTCTGGGGGCCGCTCCCCTTCGCCGCGGGGGCCTTTGGTGCGGCGGTCGCCCTCCATGGCACCCTCGCGCACCCGCCTGACAGGGAATCTCCTCGCCGTTTGGCCCTCGAACTTTCGCGGGTGCTCCGTGCGGGCGCGCCGCTGGTGATGGAGGTTCCGACCCTTGAGTGGTTTCAAAGCTGCTCGGCGGTGCCGCTCACCAGCGAAATACCTGGAGTTTTGACCATCCGCGACGGCTACGCGGTCTTCTGTGACAAGCGTTCCGGTGCCACGATCGGGGGGTGTGTCGTTGGCCCGCTCGGGTGGCTCGAGTCGCTGGCTCCCTATTTTACATGCAATCTGCACAATATTTCGCCCGACGAGATTCGCATCGTGGGCGTCCGAAGGTCTTCACCATGACATGGCCCGCTTCGCCCCTGGTCTCGCGCAGGTCCGCGCAAATGTTCGCGCTCGTCATCGCGCTTGCCGGCGACGCCTCGGCGAACGGGCGATTTCCCGCGACGAATCAATTTGTTGTACAGCCAGGAAATACGCAGCACCTAGCCCTGCGCACTACCTTCGGCATACTTCGGTCAGACGACGGCGGTGCCCACTGGGATTGGACCTGTGAGAGCGCTGTCGGGTACTCGGGGTCCGTGGATCCGGCCCTTTCGTGGCACCGAAATGGAACCCTCGTCGCAGGTCTTTTCGATGGAATTTCCCAGTCCGACGAGGGCACGTGCGCATGGACGCGGGATGCGGCCTTGGGCAAACAGGTCGTCGTCGATGTTTCGACCGCGAACGCCGACGCCACGGTGCTCGACGCGCTCACGGGCAGTTACGACGTGAACTCCGTCGTGGGGCAGCCCGAGTACATCAGCGCGATTTGGTCCAGTTCACCCGGCGGTCGCGGGTGGTCACAAACCTCGAGCGAGCTTCCGCGCGACGTCATTGTTGAAAGTTTCGACAGGTCCGCGATCGACCCGGAGCGCATCTATGTCACCGGTGAATCGGAGGCCGGTGGCGCGCGAGCCGGTGTACTTTTGGTCTCTCAGAACGGCGGCCAAACGTGGACGCGAAAGCCGTTTTCCCTCGACTCCATGGGTGAGCGTGGCGTGTTTTTGGCGGCCATCGATCCCCTTCGCGCGGGCCGAATCTACCTGCGCACAAGCGGTTCGGACGCGGGGCGCATTCTCATCAGCGACGACGCCGGTGATTCGTTTCGGGTCATTTGGTCGGGCTCGCCGCCGCAAGGTTTCGCCCTCAGCGCGGACGGCCAGACCCTCTGGGTAGGCGCCTTTCGCGAAGGTCTTCAGCGCGCCTCCACGACCGACATGGCGTTCACGACCATCAACCGCGTGCCCATTGGATGCTTGCACTATGCAGGCAATACCCTCTTTGCCTGCTCCCTCGATGCCTACGGATTTGCGGCCGGGCGATCCACGGACGAAGGCCAAACATTTGACGCGATTTTGCACCTGAATCAGATTCAGGGTCCGCGCGATTGCCCGGGCGACGGAGGTGTTCCCGTGTGCGCTTCTGAGTGGCCGTTCCTAAAAAATACCGTCGGTATCGAAGATGCCGTCGACGCCGGCCCCCAGCCCGTTTTCGACGGCGGACAGGGCGGTGCCGTGCAAAAAGAGGCGTCGTGCAAGTGCGCTGTTGCTGGCGCGAAAAAGAAAAACGCCCCGACCGCTTGGCTCGTGACCATTGCAATCGTGGCGTTTTTGAGGCCTCGCGCCGCACGCCGAAGATGAATCTTCGAGGCCTATTTTTTGATGGCCTCTGCGCCGCCGATGATCTCCATGAGCTCTTTGGTGATCGTCGCCTGGCGAGCCCGGTTGTATTGGAGCGTGAGTTTGCCGATCATCGTCTTGGCGTTTCGCGTGGCGGAATCCATGGCGGACATGCGCGCACCGTGTTCGGCGGCGTTTGAATCGAGGAGCGCGCGATGAATGGTGACCTCGACGTAGGTGGGGACCAAACGCTCAAGGACGACGTCTTGGCGGGGCTCAAAAAGCAGGTTCGAAGCGCCTTCGCCAGCGCCCTCAAGGCCGCCCTGTTCTCCGGTGCCGGACCCTTGAACGGGCGGTACGGGAAGGAGAGGCTGCACGCGAATGATCTGCGAGATGGCGTTCTTGAACTCGTTGAAGACGATGAAGACGGCGTCGTACTTCTCGCGAAGAAACCGCGCCATCACCCAGTCGCTGATGATCTGCGGAGACCCGGCGTCCAGGCGTTCAAAAATACCCTCAAAGTGCTGCGCCACCGGGACGCCTCGGCGAAGGAGAAAGTCGCGCCCCTTTTTGCCGACCGTCGCGAACTCGACAACGCTCGACCTGGAAATTTGCTCGCGATAGGCGCGCTCGGCGGCCCGGCACGCATTCGAATTGAAGGCGCCGCAGAGGCCACGATCGCTCGTGATGAGCAGAAACAGAACGCGACCCTCGCCGCGGCGTGCGAGCAGCGGGTGCACGGGCCCATCGCCACTCGGCATAGCCATGGGCATCGTGGCGACGACTTGCTTGAGGACCTCTCCCGTCTTGTGCGCGTAGGGCCGCAACGCGGTGATCCGCGCTTGCGCCCGGGCCAAGCGCGCACCTGCCACCATCTTCATCGCGCGCGTAATTTTTTGCGTCGACTTGACGCTCACAATCCGCTTGCGAATGGTCTTCAGGGAAGGCATCGGCGCCTCAGCCCTTCTTCTCGCCGAAGGCCTTTGTGAACGCCAGAATCGCGCCCTTGAGCGTTTCTTCTGTGTCTTTATCAAGCGCTTTTTTGGTGCGAATGGTCTCGAAGATTTGTGGATGACGGGTCTCGACGAAGTCGAGAAGACCCAGTTCAAAGCTGCGCACGTCGCTCACCGCGACGACGTCGAAGTAGCCCTTGGTGCCTGCATAAATGCTGACAACTTGCTTCTCGACCGAGAGCGGCTGGTATTGGCCCTGCTTCAAGAGTTCAACGAGGCGCACGCCGCGTTCGAGCTGGTCGCGGGTTACTTTGTCGAGATCGGAGGCAAACTGGCTGAAGGCGGCCTTCTCGCGGTACTGCGCGAGGTCGAGTTTGAGCGTGCCTGCAACGCCCTTCATGGCCTTGATCTGCGCGCTGCCGCCTACGCGGCTTACGGAAATGCCGACGTTGATCGCCGGGCGAACGCCGGAATAAAAGAGGTCGGTTTCGAGAAAGATTTGGCCGTCGGTGATCGAAATGACGTTCGTCGGGATGTACGCCGAGACGTCGCCGGCCTGCGTCTCGATGATCGGCAACGCCGTTAGCGAGCCGCCCGATTGAGGATCGCGCGCGAGCTCGAAGCCCTCGTTTTTGCCCTTTAGCTCGGCTTCCGCGTCGTGTTTTCCGTTTTCGCCTTGGTGAACCTTGGCATCTCCGCGGCCGTTCCAGCCCGCGCCCTTGGCGACCACGGACCACCGTTCGGCCATTTTTGCAGCGCGCTCGAGAAGGCGCGAATGGATGTAGAATACATCGCCGGGGTACGCCTCGCGGCCTGGCGGACGGCGCAGAAGCAGCGAGAGCTGGCGGTACGCCACGGCCTGCTTTGAAAGGTCGTCGTAGACGCAGAGTGCGTGGCCGCCGTTGTCACGGAAGTACTCGGCCATGGTGACACCCGTGTAGGGTGCAATGAATTGCATTGGGGCGGGCTCGCTCGCGCCTGCCACCACGATGGTCGTGTATTCCATCGCGCCGAACTGCTGAAGCTTCGCCACGACCGCGGCAACCGTGGACTGCTTCTGGCCGATGGCCACGTAGAAGCACTGAACGCCCTGGCCTTTTTGGTTCAGAATGGCGTCGAGGGCGACGGCCGTTTTGCCCGTTTGCCGATCGCCGATGATGAGCTCGCGCTGACCGCGGCCAATTGGGACCATGGCGTCGATGGCTTTGATGCCGGTTTGCAGCGGTTCTTTGACCGGTTGGCGGGCGATAATGCCCGGTGCCTTGACTTCGACGCGGCGGCGGTGCGGCGAGTCGATGGGGCCCTTTCCGTCGATTGGGAGCCCGAGGGCATTGACAACGCGGCCGATAAGTGCCTCACCTGCGGGAACATCGAGGATGCGGCCCGTTCGCTTGACGACGGAGCCCTCCATGATGTGCGTGGAGTCGCCGAAGAGCGCGGCACCAACGTTGTCGCTTTCGAGGTTGAGCACGAGGCCCATGAGGTTGCCGGGGAACTCGAGGAGTTCGCCTGACATGGCACCTTCAAGGCCGTAGACGCGCGCGATGCCGTCGCCGACGCTGAGAACGGTGCCGGTCTCTTGCGTGAGCGTGACCTGCTCGTAGCCTTGGATTTGCTTCTTGATGATCTGCGAGATCTCTTCGGCGCGGAGCTGCATGGATTCCTCGGACTCGCGGTAGGGGAAATAGCCGGTGGGACCCGGTTAGTTCGAAAGGATGTTTTGCTTGAGTGAATCGAGACGGGTCCGGAGGGAGCCGTCGATGACGGTGTCGCCGATACGCACCACCACGCCGCCGATGAGCGACGCGTCGGCGGAACGACGGAGTGACAACTGTTTGCCGGTGACTTTCTGGAGCTCGTCGCGCAGACGCTCGTAGAAAGATTCGGAAAGGATAACGGCCGAAATGACCTCGGCGTGGATGATGCCGCGCTGCCGATCGACGAGCTCTCGGAGCCGGCGCGTGATGGCCGGCAGCATGGCGACGCGGCGGCGATCGACGAGGAGCCGCACGGTATTTGTGGCGTGTTTTGAGAGACTTAGGGCACCGGCCACGTCGACAACGATATTTTGCTTGACTTCGCGCGAGAGAAGTGGATTGGCGAGCGCCGCCTGCAACTCACGACTCGACGTGTAGACAGCGGCCGCACCCTCAAGCTCCGCGAGCAGGGCGTCGAGGGTGCCGGTTTCCTCGCCGAGATCGACGAGGGCCCGGGCATAGCGCGTGGCGACAGCAAGGCTCATGACTGGCTCGCTTCACGGGAAAGGGGCGTTGCGGAAAGGCTATTCAAGAACGATTCGGCGAGCCGCTCTTGGTCCGCCACGTTGACGTTTTCGGCCAGAATTGTGGCCGCCGCATCGATGGCCGCCGCGACGGTTTTTCGCTGGAGTTCGTCGCGAAGCGATCGCCCTTCTTGCGCCACAATGAACGCTGCGTCGCGTTTGAGGCGCTCGGCGCGTTCGTGCGCCTCGGCGATGATTCGAGCGTGTTCAGCTTTTGCCGACGCGTCGAGGGCGGCTCGGGCTTCCGCAAGATCTTGCGTGAGCGTGGCGAGTTTGAGCTGGTATTTTTCAGCCCGCGCCTCCGCCTCACGCCGAAGCCTATCGGCGTTTTCAACTTTGGTGAGGTAGTCGGTGCGTCGCTTTTCTAGGGCGTCCGCAGCGGGCTTTTTGCCGACCTTGACGTAAATCGCGAGAAGAACCGCGAAGTTCACGAGCATGTAGGCGTAGGGAACGCCGGTGCCTTCGTCGGACGGGAGCCAACGAATCGCGGCCGGGCCTGCGTGCCCCTCATGGCTGGCATGGCTGGCATGGTCAGGGGCAGCAACGTCGTGCGGGGCAGCGATCGGATCGGCGATCGGGGCAGGGACGGGGCTCGGGGCCGATGGCACGGCCTCGGCAGGGGCGACAGCTTCGTTGGCGACCGGAGCGACGGTGCCCGCAGGCGCGACTTGCGCGACTTGCGCAGCGGCGGGAACCGGCACGAGGAATGCCGAGACCAAGATGAATGCGAAGGGCCAATGCGCGTTCACGAACCCACCTTTCGTCCGAGGGCGTTGCTTGCAACCAAAAAGGCTAGTTCGCCGGCTTCGCCGAGGAGGGCTGCGTGCGCCTGCTGCGTGGCAAGAAGATTCGCAGCGCGACCCCGCGTGGTGATGGCCTCGACCTCTTCTCGCGCTTTCGACAAAATCGAAGCCTCTTCTTTGGCAGCGCTTTGGCGAAGGGCGGCACGCGCCTCGGCACCTTGCGCGCGGGCGGCGGCCATCTGGGTTTCGACCTGGATTCGCGCGTTTTCGGCGGCGTCGTCGAGGGCCCTGGCAGCGCCCGTCGTGCCGATGGTGCGGCGTTCGCGCTCTTCGAAAAGTGCCAACATTGGGTCGAAAAGGAGCGGCTTCAAGACGATGAGCAGCACCAGAAAAACACCAACATGCGCGAAGACGGTGGCGTCGAAGTCGACGTCAATTCCGCCGCTGGCGAAGCTCGCTACTGCCTCGTGCGCGTCGCCGAAAACGGTATTGCCAACGTTGAGGGCATTCGAAAGCATGGCCATGGGCTCGTAGGACTCGTAGGACGCGCCGCTCCGCAGCATGCGCGGACCGAGGCCAGCGGCGCGATAACATCGACGGACCCGGCTGTCACGGTGCTTCGAATCATCGGCTACGAGACGCGTCTCTTTGCGCGCGGTGACCCCGGGTCTTCGCCCTTCGCGCCGCCCTTCTTGGCCGTCGTTGGTCGCGACGACGAGCCCGCGGACGCCGTTGAGGCCCTTGATGCCCTTGATGCCGGGGCGGCCGCCATGCCCTCGGCGCTCCCGTAGGCCTGTTGCACTTCGCTCCCGGAAATGAGCAGCACCGGACCTCGAACGTCGAGGGTCGGACGCACACTTTTTGCGCCAATTTCTTCAGCAAATCCAGCAAGATCGCCCGGGTGGGCCTCCATCCAGGCACTGAACTTTTGCCAGACCCCGAGGGCCTCCGCTTTTGGAAGATCGATGCCGTCGCGGGAGGCTCGCATGGTTACGGCACCTCGGCTTCGAGCTCGGCGGCGTGGGTGAGCGGATCGACCGAACGATGCACGTGGGTGATACGGCCCTCGGCGTTGATCACGAAGGTCTGTCGCGCAGTGAATCCAAGAAAGCGCGGCACGCCAAACGCGCCTGCGATGCGCCCGTCTGCGTCGCTGAGAAGGGCGAACGGAAGTTTATGGTGCTCGGCGAAAGCGCGGTGCGATTCGGGATTGTCGGAGCTGACACCCACGAGAACCACGTTGCGTTTGGCGAGCGTCGCCCACGCGTCGCGAAGCGCACAGGCCTGCTTCGTGCACCCCGGTGACTCGTCTTTTGGATAAAAATAGACGATGACCGGGCGGCCGCGCAGTGCCGCGAGATCGATGATGGAGCCGTTGTGGGCTACCGCGTGGAGTGTGGGTGCCAGGCTT
>CAMCKZ010000109.1 GCA_945875545.1 Polyangium aurulentum
GCGAGGTAAAGTTCGCGAGAGCCCGTGAGGCGAAAAGCGTCGAGGTGAAGGTCGCTGCCCGGCGAGGGCACTACAATGGGCGTCTCGACTTCGAGAAAGCCGCGAGACGCGAAAAAGCCCCGGATTTCGCTCAAAATGCGCGCCCGATCCGCGAGGCGTTTGCTCATCGTGCGGCCGACAACGGCGAGCGAATTCCCCCAAGAATCAGCGCCGACAACTGCGACGCGGAGCGTTTGAGCGCGCCGACCTCGGGCTTGCCGAGCGCCCACGTGAGCGCGATGCCATCGAGGGCGCCGAAGATTGCCCGAGCCACGAGGTGTGGCGAAACATCGGAGCGAAAAACACCCTCGCGCTGACCCTCGCTGACCACCGCGGCGATCGCATCAAGGTACGCGATGAACGTCGGCGCGGCATACTCGCGCAGCAACGTATTCGACTGCCGCACGATGATTGTGACGACCTCCGCGAGATCGCGTTCGCCGTCCAAAATGCCGAGTTGAAGTTCGATGATTCTCTTGAGCTTTTCTTCAGGCGAGTCGAGCAGAGCAATCTCTTTCGCGAGGTACGCGAGGAGCTTGCCGATTCGGTCTTCAAAGAGCGAAAGCAAGAGTTGATCTTTCGACTCGAAGTACAGGTAGATCGTGCCATCGGCGACGCCCGCTGCTTTCGCCACTTCGCTCACGCGCGTGTTGTAAAAACCTTGGCGCGCAAAAACCTCTACAGCCGCGCGCAGAATGCGTTCGCGCTTGTCGCCGGTGCGCTTCGCGGCCGACCCGTCTGCATCCTCCAAAGGATGAACGGAAGCCTTTTTTCCAGGTCGCGGCTTACTGAATGAACCTTCACTCATTCCTTCGGAAGCTCAACACGGGGCGGAAAGCGGGTCAAGTCGCGACGTGAAAAACTTGGCCCCAGCCTTCGGCCCGTGGTGCTTCAGGGGAATGATTATCGCGATGACGGGCCAGAAGGGCGGCGTGGGCAAGAGCACAACAGCGATTGCACTGGCGGTTGCTTCCATGGATCGAGGTCGCCGCGTGCTGCTCGTCGACGCCGACCCGCAAGGCACCGTGCGCACGTGGGGAGACGTCGCCGCGGAGCTCGGCAACGCGGTGCCAACCGTCATTGCCATGGGCGCTCATATGCACAAGCCGGGGCAACTGAGGGCCATGGCCGAGGCCTACGACGACGTCATCATCGACTGCCCGCCGCGCCTTGGCGACGTGCAACGTTCGGCCCTCCTCGTGGCCGATGTCGCGCTGTTTCCATGTGGCGCTTCCGCGGCCGATGCCTGGGCTTTGGGCGCATCGCTCGAGGTTCTCGAAGAGCTTCGGGCGTACCGCGAAAACCTGCGTGCAGCCGTTGTCATCACCCGAAAGCAGGGGCGCACAGCCCTTGCTCGCAGTGCGCGCGCGGTGCTCGAGGCAAGCGGATTGCCTGTATTGCGCACGGAACTCGGCGCACGCGTGGCGTACCAAGAGGCGCTCGCAGCCGGGCTTGGTCCCACGCGATTTTCGCCCCGCGATCCGGCGGCGCGAGAAGTGTTTGCCCTGTTTGACGACGTAGAGGAACTCGCCCATGGCCCGCAAGAACGTAACGGTATCGCTTCGCAAGCCGCCACCGGCTGAATCTCTTTCGCTGGCCTCGGATGAAATGCCGATGGGGCTAGCGCCGGAAGGTGCCCCTCGCGCATCGTGGATTGCTCCGCGCACGCCGCATTTTTGGGGCGAACAGGTTGCGGGCAACGAGGGCCGTTCGCTCCACGAGTGCACGCTTCATTTGGAGGTTGAGCTGGCGCGAAAGCTGGCTGTGCGTTGCATCGAGGAAGATCGCAATCCCAACCGGTTTGTGGCCGACGCGGTGGCTATGGCCCTTGGCCGTGAGCGCGAACCCGTGGGAATTGCCGTGAAATGTGCTCGCGCCATCGTGCGAATGGCCCGCGAGTGGTCGCCGACCGTCGCCGCCGTTCTCGACGCCTAAATCCGCAATGCGCGCCGATGTCACTTCGCGGGTGCACCAGCGCCCTGTTTAAGCGTAGCTTCTTCCGACCGGGTGCGGGTGTGCTCGGGGTGAAAAGGCAAGGCGCATGTCGGAAGTTCAAGGGCCCAGCAGTCTGCCAACCGCGGGGCCACGTCGCTCGTTGTCCATCGGCGCGAAGCTCACGCTCGCCACGGTCGTCGTGCTCGTCACCGCCATGAGCATTTTGTTCTTCCAGCTCACGGCGCGAGAGCGAAAGAACCTGCTGGAATCCAAAGAAAAGGCTGCGGCCGCCGTGTCGGATCTTTTTGCCGAGGGCATGAGTGCGCCCCTCGATTTCGACGACGAAGACAGCGGCAAAACGGCCCTGGCCAATCTCACGGGCAACCCGGAAATCGTTGCTGCCGGCGTGTGGAAAAATCCCGACGGCAAACTCTACGTGTCTTACGCAATCAGTGGCACGTACGACGGCGTCAAGCCGCAGGCTGACCTGTCAACGGTTGAATCCCTTCCGACCCTCAACCCACTGTTTGTTCGCGTCGTCCGCCCTGTGTTCAAAAGCCAAGAGGGCGTCGCAAAAAAGCTCATCGGCGTCGTCTCCGTCGACTTCTCTTTGGCCAAAGAGAATGCCGATTACGTCGAGAGCCGCAAGCGCCTTTTGACGATGTCCGTGAGTCTCGCCGCGGGTCTCATTCTCGTGCTGACGGCCCTTGCACGCCTGCAAATCGTCAATCCGTTGCTGCGTCTCACCGGTGCCGCAAAGCGCGTGGAACGGGGCGAGCACGCGACCGTTGTTATTTCTTCGGGCGATGAAATCGGTGTGCTCGGCGTGGCTTTCAACGGCATGGCCGCGGCGATTATTGATCGCGAAGAGCGCCTCGCCGCCATCAACCGCTCGATGCAGCAACTCTTCGACAACATGCGCCAGGCCATCTTTGCGTTCGGGCCCGAGCTGCGTGTGGTGGGCCAACATTCGCGCCAAGCCGAGACGCTTTTCAGCCCCAACATTGAAGGGCAGGCGGTCTACGAGCTCATCTTTTCGTCGTGCCCTTCGTGGGACGACTCGGCTCGCGCTTTCGAACTTTGGTCCGCGGCGATTTTCGACCAGCCCGCGAACGAGTGGGACGAATGGGCCTTGCTCGCGCCCACCGAAGTGACGATGAATCCGGGCACCGACGCGGAACGAAACGTGACCCTCGAGTTTCGGCCCATCGTCGAAGGCGACAAAATTTTGCGCGTAATGCTCCTCGCCACCGACGAAACCGAAAAGCGTCGCCTCGAAGAGCAGATGGCGGCGCAAGCGGGCGAGCACGAGCAGCAAATGGCCTTGATGAAAAAGCTTCTTGCGGGCGGGGCCCAGCTTTTTATCTCGTTTATGCGATCGGCCAACGAGCGACTTTCCCGCTTCGAAGACGAGCTCGGCACCGAAGATCGCGCGCTACGGCCCTTTGAGATCGAGAGTCTTTTTCAGCATGCGCACACGGTGAAAGGTGAGGCGAGGGCGTTTGAACTTGAAAAACTCGAAGATGTGTGCGCGGCGATGGAAAATCATCTCGACGCGCTTCGCGCCACCGCCCTGAAAGAGGGCTCCGCCTCCATTGGGGCGGCTCTTCAAGAGCTGCATCAAGGCATCAACGACGCCCGCGCCACGCTCAACGAGGTGCGCTCAACTTTCGTCGATGCATCGCCCATCGGCGAAGCGATCCTCGAGCAGACCACGGTCAACCGCGGCGACATCGACCGCCTTCTCGCGGCCGTCGGCGACCGCAAAGACATCGTTGCAGAGATCGCCGCGCGGCTTGCGTCGCGGCCCTTCGGCGAGGCTGTGGGCCGTCTTGTGGAGGGCACGCCGCTTTGGGCCGAGGAGCTCGGCAAGCGCGCCACGCTCGTCGTGGAAGGCCGCGATGTGCTGATTCCTCCAACCCTCGCACGCGTGCTCAGCGCTTGCCTCACGCACATGGTTCGCAACTCGATTGCGCACGGTATCGAGGCACCCGAAGTTCGCGAAACCGGCGGCAAAGAGCCCATCGGCATCGTCACGATTATGAGCGAAACTGCGGAGAAAGGTGTCGTTGTTCGCGTCGGCGACGACGGCGCGGGGCTCAACATTCGGGCGCTACGAAACAAAGCCGAGTCTCTAGGAATCAACGTGGCACCGGGCCGGGAGTGGGAGCTTATTTTTGCCTCGGGGGTGTCCACCACCGAGGTCGTCGACGCCATCAGCGGCCGCGGCGTAGGCATGGCGGCGGTCAAGGGCGATCTCGAGTCCGCGGGTTACATGCTCGACGTCATCACCGAGGCCGGAAAAGGCACGACCTTTGTTATTCGACAGGCCGATTCGTGACACTTGCCGTGCGAGCCCTTATGCGCGAGACTGGCCCGGTGTTTCACCTAAGAGTTACTCGATGAGCTTTCACCAAAAGTCCAGGGCCGCATGTGTGGCGCTGTTGATGGCCAGCTTGGCGCATGTGAGCCTCGCTGAAGATCCCGCCGTCCCGATCGGCCTTCAAGCCGAACTAACCGCGAAGATCGTTGGGTATGACCGAAACTACTCCGCCAGGGCGGCAGGAAAGGGGAAGATTCTATTCCTCTTGAAGGCCGACGACGTAGGATCAACAAAGGTCGCCAATCAAGCAAAATCGGCATTTGGTTCGCTGGCCGAGGTCGGCGGCGCGCCCCACGAAGAGTCGAGCATGGCCTACGCGAGCGCCAAGGCTTTGGCCGACGAAGTGGTGAAACAAAAAATTGCTATTGTCTACGTTTCGAGCGGGCTGTCCGGCGAGATGGCGGGCATCGCCGAGGCGCTCAACGGGAAAGACGTGCTGACGGTTGCGGCGGTTGCGAGCGATGTAGCCAGGGGAGCGGTTTTGGGTTTCGACCTCGTGTCCGGTAAGCCGAAATTGCTGGTGCATCTCACCCAGGCCAAAAAACAAAACACGGCGTTTCGCGCCGAGGCTTTGAAGCTCATGAAGGTGTACGAATGATCCGCCCGGCTTTCCTGCTTGCTGCTGTTGCCTTTTCCTTCGTCGCCGAAGACGTCGCGGCCCAGCAGTTCGCGCGCCCAGGCATGGGCAAGTCTGTCGCGCAAAAGAAGAAGAAAAGGGGCCGAGCAAGGCCGCCTGCCGTTCCGCCGACACCCGTTGCCACGCCCGTTGCCACGCCCCTTGTCACGCCCGTCGCGGCACCCGTCTCGGCCGAGGCACCGGTTGTCACGCCCGCCGCTTCGCCCGCCGCTTCGCCCGTCGCGGTCCAGCCTGAGGCCAAGGTCGAGGCCGCCGCACCGGTTGTCACGCCCGCGACTTCGCCAGCTGAGGCCAAGGTCGAGACGCCCGCGCCTGCGCCCGACGCTTCTGCTGTGCCCGCCAGCGCAACCCCGACGCCCGCAGCGGCGGATGGCGACACGCTCGGCTCCCTCGACCTCGAGTCTCTGCTCGACTCAAACGTGGTTTCCGGGGCTTCACGCACCGCCGAAAAAGCCGACGACGCCCCCGCCACCACGACCACGGTCACGGCCGAAGACCTGCGCCGCTACGGCCTTCGAACGCTCGCTGAGGCCCTCAACTTCCTCTCCTTGGGCATGTATTCCCAAGACCCGCATCACGCCGTCGAAGTGGGTGCTCGCGGCGTGCTCCTTTCCGCCGACTACGGCAACCACGTGCTGCTCGTCGTCGATGGAAACATCATGAACGAGCCGTACAACGGAACGGCGTACTTCGAGCAGGGCTCGGGCATTCCCATCGAAATGATCGACCACATCGAGGTCATCACCGGTGCCGGCTCCGTGCTGTACGGTTCGTACGCCATGCTCGGCGTCATCAACGTCGTCACCAAGGGTGCAAAAGACGCCAAAGGCGTCCACGGTATTCTGGAAATGTCCGGCTCACCGCCGGTCAACTCCGCAGGTTCCGCGGTGTTCAGCGCCGACGGCGCAGGCGGTACGGTTCGTATTGGTGTGAATGCGGCGCAGCCCTTCGTCCTTAACGGTAAAGACGGCGAGTATTCGGTCGGTCTCGACTATTACGCGCAAAAGGGGCCGACCTTTGGTTACGCGCCCCAGTACAACCCCAACGATATTGATGGGTCGGGTCGGTGCAAAGACGGCACGCCAAATTACGGACCCGGAAGCTTCGCTCCGTGCGTGTGGGGCGGGCGAGCAAAAGACTCCTACGGCGTCCAAGTTCCTACGTTGCTCGCAACCGCGCGTTGGGGCGAATTCACAACCTTCCTTAAAGCCACACAGTACACCCGCAGCCAGCCCGCCGCAGACAGCTTCGGCATCTCCGCAGGCGACTTCAATTCCGCCGATAGCTTCGAGCGCGATCGTTCGATTATCGGTGAACTCAAGTGGCAAAAAATCCTCACGGAGCGCATCTCGGCCATGGCGCGGCTTTACGGCGGCTCCTACGATTATAAGATTGATACCTATTCGCGCAACTACGGCACCGACGGCGGCGGCATCAACGTGCCCACCCCCGGCGACCCCAAACAGGGCTTTTTCATTCAACGACTCCTCGGTGTATCTCAGTGGGGCGGGCTGGAGCTTCAGTCCACCTACGACTTCACCGACGACGGCCGCTACCCGCTACTCGTAGGCCTCGACAACCGCATGCGCCGCATCGGCGACGGCAACAACTTCCTCGATGTGCCAACGGGCCGCAGTTACGGTTCAATTCTAAATAATTATGATCGCCTCGAATGGCTTGTGGCCCCGTATGTGCAGCAGCGAGCCAAACTGAACAACGAGTGGCAACTCAATGCGGGTCTCCGTATGGACGCCCAGACAGACTTTTCGCCTGCGCTCTCGCCCCGCTTTGCGGCCGTATGGTCTCGGCCCGACGTGGGCATCGTCAAGCTGGTCTTTTCCTCGGCATTCCGCACGCCAACCGGCTACGAACGATTTTCGGCGACGCCCGGCGAAAGCCTCGCGAACCCGGGTCTCAAGCCCGAGCGCGTCTACACCACTGAGACCACCTACGAGCGTCGCTTCGGCAAGATCCGCGCCCTCGGCGGCTTGTTTTTCAGCCGATTCAACTCGATGGTGGCCTCCGTCGACTCGGGCCAGACCGCAGACGGCAGCCCCGGCGGCGATCCAATGTCCTGGTACGCCAACAGCAGCAGTATTACGAATTATGGCTTTAACGGCCTCGTTGAAGGCAGCACCGCCGAACTTCGCTACGGTGCCACGCTCACGGTGGCATCTACCAAGGTTGACACCCCCGAGGGGGGCCGCAACCTGACGCTATCGCCGAGCTATTTCGGTAATATCCACGCAAGCTACGAGTTTCCGAAACCATTTCCCGTATTGTCAGGGGCTATCGCGTATATCGGCGCGCGTGACAGCAACGGGGCCTACGTGAGCGGCGCTGGGTCCGCTTGGCGAGACGCCTCGCGTGCACCGGCGCAAGTCGATCTGCGCATCACCGCCATCGGCGATATTCCGCAGATTGAGGGCCTGAAATACCGGGTTATGCTGAACAACTCGTTCCACAACCGGGCGCCGTACATCGTGGGCCCCCAGCAGGAGCCCGACGCCAGCAACACCCTGTCGGCACCGAATCTGTCGCCGGTCAACCGATTTACCCTCATGGTTGGCCTGCAATACGATATGAATATTTTCTAATCGCTCGGTCGCTGAGGCGCAGAGGCGCTCTGTCGCTGAGGCGCTGAGGCGCTGAGGCGCTGATGCGCGCGAAAGCCCGGCCCGCGGCAAACCCATGGTGTGGCAGAATGCCAGGGTGTGCGGGTCGGCGGTGTTTTACAAAGTGCACACAATTTGGGGCGAGAACGAGATGTTTGATGGTTCAAAATACGCCCATGCGTGCGCGAGGGGCCTGCGGGTCTTTGGGGGAGCCGATCGATGACCACAGCCCTTTCGACGACCGATAAACTGTTTCACCTGCGTTCGCTGCCCGCGTTTCGATTGGTGGCCCTCGACGACCTCCGTTCCCTCGCGGAAAACTGCCAAGAAAAAACGTACCGTGCGGCGGAGCGCATTTTTACGGAGGGCGAGGTGGGCTCGTGCCTGTTCGTCATTCTGCGGGGGACGGTGGGCATTTCTCAGGGCGTTGGCTCTCGATCCCGCGACGTCGCGGCCCTCGGACCCGGGTCGTACTTTGGTGAACTCGCGATATTCGATGGGGGTCCGCGCACGGCTACGGCCGCCGGGCTCGAGGGCGGGGCGACCCTTTTGGTGCTCGACCGCCAAACGTTCATCAAGTTTGGCGAGCACAATCCCAAGGTATTGCTCGAAGTTATACGCGGTCTTACGAGGAGCATCCGGCGTATGAGCGACCAACTTCGCGCCGCCGATGCCGCTCACCCGCCGAGCGGCGAGGCGAATGACGACGACATTTCCGACGGCGACCTCCCGCCGCGATCGCGCCGTTTCTGAGTTTTCCCGCGCTTCCCGCATCTCTCCCTTTTGTTCTTGCCCCATGAACCCCCTCGTCTTCGCCGCAGACGAACGGCGGCTTCATCAGTGGGAGTTGGGCCTGATTGGGGTCGCGGCCTTCGCTCCGATTCCGCCGGCGGCCATGGCGTTGTTGGCGGTGCTGGCGTTCGCGCGGCACCACGGGGTCGGCGTCGTGGCAGCGCTCGGCACCCCGCCGCTGATGGCCCTCGGCGGCGACGCTCTGGTCGGGTTGGCCGGGTGGGGCGGGTGGGGCGGGTGGGCCGCGGGATTTCGTCCGCAGGCGCTGGGGTCGGCGGTGGTGTCGGCCCTGGTCGTCGCAAGTGCCCTCCACGCCGCCGAGGATGGGGGTTGCAAGCCTGACCGGCGTTTCGGTGGGTTCGCCACTGCCCTCGCGTGCCTCGCGTCTCTGGCGGGCACCCTGGGCCTCCTGCGCGGGGCCGACTCGCTTCTCGCCGGTGGCCGGGGCGCGCGAGCCGCGGCGATTGTCATTTTTCCCGCGGTGGCGATTCTGGCGTGTGCGGCCTCCTCGCGGGCGACGCGGCCGTTTCGCGCGGCGTTGCGCGAGGCCATTTTCGTGATGCTGGCCGTGGCCTTGGTGGCGCGCCCGGGCCAAGAAACGACGGCTCTCGCGGCGGGCGCTTTCGTTGTGCGCACGTGGGAATCGGCTTGGTTTGGGAGCTACGGCGTGTTTGTTCTTGCGGCCACGGCGGTTTTATGCATGGCGGGCCTTGGGGTGGCGCCGGCGGCGATGTGGGTTGCCCTAGCGCTGGCCCTGGGGGTGTGTTCGGGGCCCATTCGGTCCGTCGTTCACCCGGGTTTTGGCGCGCGAATGCGCCTTTTGCGCCGGGTTCTCGCGCGTCTGTCCGGGCCGGGCGGCGCGCAGATGAATCGCGTGGGAGCCGCCCTCGCGGTGGCCGATGGGGGCGCATTTGCCCTCGATTGGCACCGACCCGCGACGCAGCTCTTGGTCGATCGGGTGGGGGTTCTTCGCGTGGCGCCGGAGATTCCCGCGGTTGATCTCGTCGCGGCTCTTGTGGCTGCTCCCGGCGAGGTGCTCGCGGCCGACGACGTGCACCCGTACCTCCTTGGGGCCATCGATGTGCAGGCGGTGCAGCGAAGCCTAGCGGTGCGTGGCGCGTGTGCGGCAGCGCTGCTTCGCGAGGATGAAAGCAGGGAAATCTGCGGCGTGCTCTACCTGCTGTCAGGCCCTCGCGCGCGCCTCGACGCGGAAGAAGCGCGGAGTTTTCGAGAGCTCGCGGACGGCGTGTCGGCGTCGATTGGTGCCGGAACCGAGCCCGCCATCGCCGCGCGCCTCCACGGTGCGTAGCGGAGACTTACAGTCCGACGTAGGTCAGAAGGTCCGAAAGATTTTGGTCGCTTAGAGCCTCGCGCCCGTAGGGAGGCATGCTTCCGCCGTACCCCAGAAAACCGCCGTGCCTGACTTTTTCCGTGAAAATCAAGCGCCGATCACTTGGCGTATATAAGATGTGTGCGTTCTGAAAGTCTGTAATAATCGATGGTATGTGTGGCGTAAGTCTGCCCGCGCCGCTCGCATCGCCGTGGCATCGCGCGCAGGCCTTCGTGGCCACCGCTTCGCCTCGTTTGGCGTCGCCCGGTGGCAGCGCGTCGATGCGCAAGACCATCGTGAAAGGCTCCGTGGCACCGTCGGCCGACTTGCCGAGCAGAAACGCGGCGAGGTCTTGCGCGTCGCCGTCGCTCGCGGTCAGCTCCGTCGAGGCCCCCATAAATGCGCGACGGCACTGGTTCACAGAGCGCAGAAAATCGACCTCGGCGCCGCCCCAAAAATGCGCGCGCGACGGGGCCCCGGCGAGCTTGGCACCCGGGTCGAAAGGGCCGCGCACGAGGGTGCCGTGGCAGGTCGAACAAGCGAACGAATTGTGTGCAAAATCGCTGACAGAAGTGCTTGCAAACAGGAACTCGCCCCGGGCCTCTGCGCTTCGCGTGGTTGTGCCGCTCGCGCATCCGGCGATGGGCGCCGCTGCGCCGAACATAGCGAGCAAGGCCGACGTGAATGCCCTCCACCCGGGGCGCGTGACGGAGCATTTTATGGCCATCGCAGCGTGGCCATTCGATCGGGGTAGACGCCAACTTGGCCGACGCCAAGAATCTCGTTTGGCGAGATGAAGGCAATCGAGCCGGGGTTCACATGATCACCTTCGCACACGACGGCGGCGCTCGTGTCGTCGAGGGGCGAGAGTTCGTGGGGCTTGATGCACCGGTCGTCGAGATGAAGAACCGAGCGGCGGCGGAACGAGTTGGGCGAATCTTCGGACAAAAAAATCACTTGGTCCGGGCTCTGCGAAAGGGCTGCGAGCGCCGCTCCCCCAACGCCCCATCGAGGGAAAAACGCTGGGCCATCGGTAGGAATGACCGAAAGAATTGCGCCAGTTTCCGTGTCAAGAATGCGCAGGTCTTTGGAGTCTGTACAGCCAACGGCCATACGCAAACCATCTGGCGACAATACGACGGAATAGGGCCCGTAGGTGACGCGAAGCGGGAACGCATTGGACCCGACGACAAAACTTGCGACCACCGTTTTGGTGTCGGCGCGGACCTTCACGACGGTGTCGTCGCCGTAACACGCGACAAAAA
>CAMCKZ010000110.1 GCA_945875545.1 Polyangium aurulentum
CTCGAAGAGCTCGCCGTAGATGCCCGCCACGCCCGCTTCCGCATCCACACTGGACCGATCCCGCGCGAGAAGGCCAACGCACGCATCACCGGTTTCAGGATGGAGCGCCAGATGGTCTCGAATCTCCAACGCGAGCTCGCCTGTGCCCATGATCAGGAGCTTGCGCGGCGTGGCAACGTTGCGAGCCGTGGAGTCGTAGAAGACGCGCCACGCGGGCAGAATGGTGATCGTAAGAGCGATACTCGCCAGCAAAATTCCTCGTCCGAGGGCGAACTGGGGAAAGAGAAAGAAGGCAACGAAAAGAATCGGCGTCGAGACAACGGCGCTCGTCAACCAACGCCGTGCAACACTCGCCTTTCCGCGAATGCCCGCGCGATCGTAGAGGCCCGTGTAGTAGGCCGCGCCGCCAAGAATGAGCGCGTAAAGCAGCGCCTTTTTCCTGAGATGCGGCGAGATGAGTGCATCATGCACGCCGAGGCGAAGACACGCCGCACTCACGACCGTGAGCCCAAGAAGAATGCCCTCGAAGAGGAAGAGCAAGAGGCGCCGGGGCGACCTTAGAAGCTCGATCATGCGGCGATCGTATCAGCACGCGGTGGGGCGAGGGAGTCGGTGGATGAGGGGCACGCGAGACCGTTTGCGTCTCCCCACCGATTTCTAAGCCCCGGTGCGGCCCTGGGAATCTTGGCTCATGATCGAGGTTTGGGCACTGGCCGTCGCGTAAAAAAAATCGTGTTCGAGGGCCTCGTGCACCGCGGCAAGGCCGTCTTGGAGCTGCGTGATGAGGCGAAACGTTTCAGGCACCGCGGGGTTCGGTTCGGCAAAATCAAATGCCGCCACGAGGCGCCCGAGACTGCGTTCGCTCGGGCGCAATTCGACCCCCAGCGGAGCGCCCGCAATGGCCCGCAAAGATGCGAGGGCGGAGGTCAAGCAATGGCGCGCAGACCGAGGAAATTCCGGGTCGAGAAGAAGGAACGCGTTGACCTTCGCATCACGAATATGACCAAAGCGTTTTCGGTACATTTCAAAGCCGCTGACGCTCTTGAGAAGGGCACCGAGACGAGGCTCGTGGTCCGCCACAAACTCCGACGCGAGTTCGCCATGACCAACGTATGCTGCCAGTATGCGTGCTATCTGATCTGCGCGCTCCATGAGACCGCCAAGGCGAGCAAAATGCCAGCCTTCCCCGTGGGTCATGGTGCCGTCGTGGATGCCCCAAAAAAGGTGTGCGTCACGCTTAACCGCGGCCAAAAAAGCGTTCGGAACCGCGAGGGCCCCTTCGTCTTGAGCGGCGCGATGAAGAAAGAGAAACGCGCGGTTCACCTGCTCCCAAAGCTCGCTTGAAATCGCGGGCCGAATCGCTCGGGCATTTTCGCGAGCAGACAAGAGGCATGAGAAAATCGCGTTGGGGCAGCTGCGCTCAAGGCACAAAAAGCGCATCGCTTCGCGCTCCGTCGTCACGGCGTGCATGGCATCAAACCGTTCGAGTTCACCCACGGCCGCAACCACCAATCGCCAGCGTTCTACCGCGCGGGATGGTTCATCAATGGCCAGGCTTCCGGCTACGTCGGCGAAGCGCGCGGTGTTCTCGGCGCGCTCCACGTAACGGCCCATCCAGTAAAGAGATTCGGCGTAACGACTCAGCACCGGTCACCCCCGATCGATGCAGGCGTCGACGGCAGATCGGTGTGGCTGTCAACGACCCATGTGTCTTTGCTTCCCCCGCCCTGCGACGAGTTCACGACGTAAGAGCCTTTTTTGAGGGCCACCCGCGTGAGACCGCCGGGCAGCACCCAGGGCTCGTCGCCGTCGTAAAGCACGTAGGGGCGAAGGTCGACGTGGCGGCCCTCGAGCACTCCATCGACGAATGTTGGTACGCGCGAAAGCTGCAAAAGTGGCTGCGCGATGTAGTTTCGTGGGTCGGCCTTTATCTTCGCCGCGAACTCGGCGCACTCGGCTTTCGTCGCCTGTGGCCCAATCAACATGCCGTACCCGCCGCTCTCATTGGCGGCCTTCACGACGAGGTTGTGGAGGTTCTCAAGAACGTGCGATCGGTCCGCCTCGCGCTCGCAGAGGAATGTCGGAACATTCGGTAGAATAGCGTCTTCCCCTAGATAGTACTTAATCATGGCTGGAACATACGCATACACTACTTTATCGTCTGCCACGCCCGTGCCCGGGGCATTGCATAGGGCGACGCGGCCAGCGCGATAAACATCTAGAATGCCAGGAATTCCAAGCATTGAGTCGGCTTTGAAGTGGTGGGGATCGAGGAAGGTGTCGTCGATGCGGCGGTAGATCACATCGACGCGTTCGAGCCCGCGGGTGGTCTTTAGTTGCACGTAGCCGTCGCTCACGACGAGGTCGCGTCCCTCGACGAGTTCAATCCCCATTTGCAGCGCGAGGAACGCGTGTTCGAAATAGGCCGAGTTGTAGATGCCCGGGGTCAGCACGACGCACCGGGGCGTCTCGGAGTGCGCCGGCGTCACCGCATGGAGCATTTGCAAAAGACGACTGGGGTACGCGTCGACGGGACGCACGCGAGACTGCTCAAATGCCTGCGGAAACAGGCGTTTCATGATCGATCGATTTTCGAGAACGTACGACCCTCCCGACGGGCAGCGGAGGTTGTCTTCGAGAACAAACATGGTGCCCGCGTCGTCGCGAACGAGGTCGACGCCGACGATGTGCGTCCACACGCCGCGCGGTGGTTTCAGGCCGTGGCACGGGGCAAGATGAGCGGCCGCGGACGCAACAATGTGCGGCGGCACGACGCCATCTTTCAAAATTTTTCCATCGCCGTACACGTCGGCCACAAACGCGTTGAGGGCCAGGACGCGCTGCTTCAACCCCTTCTCAATCGAGCTCCATTCCCGGGCTTCAACAATGCGCGGAACGACGTCAAACGGGAATATTTTCTCGCTTCCAGCTTCGTGGCCGTAGACGTTGAAGGTGATGCCCATGTGGAGCAGCGCCTCTTCGGCGGCGCGCTGGCGGGCAAGAACTTCGTCGCGGTGCATCGCCGACAACGCCCGCGCCAGAACGCGGCAGCCGGGCCGAGCATCGCCGACGGCGAGAAAAAATTCGTCGAAGAACGGGCCAAGATCGTATTCGCGGAACTCCAAAATGCCTCCGTGGGTGAGCAGCCCCGAGACTAGGGGATTCGATGTTTCGCGTCCGTTTCCGATGCCGCCTGCTGCTCCTCCAAGGCAACAAACTGGCCGCGAACGGCAATCAGCCGATGATTCGTTTGGGCCCACAACGGCAGGCTCGCCTGTGCGCTGGCGAGGACCACAAGCCGAACCGGAAAGCGTTTTGCATAGGGATCGTCCAGGGAAAAGAGATGACCATCGCCCTCCAGCCAACTCGCTCGCGGGCCACCGTCATCGCGGAGAAAGCGCAGCGGCAGCGACGCATACACGCCAAAGAGACCTGCCGCATGCGCATCGCGCGTAGCCACATGGTACGCGGCGACATGTTGAAGGACGGGCAGCTCGTAGCCGTCGGTCGTCGTGACCGCGTGCACGGCCGTCACATGCGCATGCGCGGGCAGCGCGCGAAGCACCTCTTGGAGGTCGCGCGCGACGGCATCGAAGCGCACCAGCGCGGCACCGGTGACGAAAAATGTGCAAACTGCAAGCATCGCTGAAATCCCTGTAAAATACCTGGACATATTCGCGGATAGTTCCGGGACTACGCTCAACAGAAGTGCCGCGACGGACAGCGCGAGGCGCGGGTAAACGAGGTACGTGCCGACGAAGACATTGGGGACCGCGAGGTACGCCGCGGCCATCACGAAAAGCGGAAGCCCCACGCGCCGGCGCTCGGCATTTCGGATTGCGGCGACCGAGGCGACGATGGCCACGGCAACCGCGCCCCACGCCAGCCATGCGTCGTGGTGCGAACGGAGAGCGCCGGTGATGCGGCTTCCGAACCACAGAATTTTGAGGCCGATGGAGTCAAATCCGACCTCGCCAGAAACGCTGTACGTCGAAGGATGGGTCGCAAATTGCCTCACATGCACAGCAATACAAAAGACGCATGCGGGTGCGGCGAGCACGGCCCCGTGGACCATGCGACCGAAGCGTTTCAAGCCCGCTCTTTCGTCGCGAAGAGCTTCATTCAGAATCCACGCACCGCCCATGAGAAGCGACACGATCGCGGCGAGCACGTGGGCGTGAGCCATCACGAGGGCAACGAAAGCGACGCACAAGTTAGGTGCCGCGCGCCGGTTCCGAGAACCCACGGTGCGCGCCAGCAGCGCCACGAAGATCGCCCCGAGACCGACCCCGAGAAGGTAATTGGTAAAGCCCCAAAAGAGGGAAAAACTCGGCAAAAGAGGCACGAGAAGGAGGTAAGAAATGGCGTCTGCCCGTTGGCGCCGAAAGAGCGCGAAGGTGCCGAGAACGAAGAGTTCGAGAGAGACGACGATGAGCACGCGCCCAGCCACCTCGACGCCGACGAGCGACGACGCCAAGGCCGCGAGTTCATCGAAGAGGCCGTTGTACGTGAAGAGGTTCGCCTCGTAGAGCGTGTGTGCGAACGACGCCGGGTCACCCAAGCGCCGGAGGGCCCCAGCCAAGGCCATGTGCTGCGGGTAATCGACGAAGGGCGGAAGCGCCGGAACGAAGAAAAGAAGCGGGAAAAGCAGGGCCGGAAGCCGAAAGCCGAGGGGCACAGACTTCTCCATGGGCACCAGTGCGTAGCATGGATAACGGACCGATCACGACCCGCGGCGAGTGGCCAGGCGCGTGATTAGGCGCGTGATGCCCGCGCTGGGCAGAAGCCGACGGACGGGTGAACTTGGGTCGATTTTTCGCTGCTTGTTTCGCTATCGGTGCGCGTGTTAGCGGCGCTGTTTCACGAAGTTCAGCGAGGCATCATGGGTCTTTCAATTGGCATTGTCGGTCTGCCGAACGTGGGAAAATCCACGCTCTTCAACGCGCTTAGCTCTGCAAAAGCGGAGGCCGCGAATTACCCGTTTTGCACCATCGAGCCCAACGTCGGCGTCGTCTTCGTTCCCGATGCGCGACTTCAAGCCCTCGATGCCGTCGTGCATGCTCAGCGCATTCTCCCGACCACGATTGACTTTGTGGACATCGCTGGCCTCGTTCGCGGCGCGCACAAGGGCGAAGGCTTGGGAAACCAGTTTTTGGCGCACATCCGCGAGGTCGACGCGGTCGTGAATGTGGCCCGATGTTTTGAAGATGAAAACGTTGTTCACGTGGAAAATCGCGTGGATCCGGTGGCCGACATCGAGACGGTGCTGATCGAGCTGTGCCTCAAAGACGTCGACACGGTGCAGAAGCGCGTCGACCGCGGACGCAAGGCCGCCAAGAGCAACAGCGCCATCGAAAAACTCGCGGTCGACATGGGCGAGGAACTCCTCGCGCACCTGAACAACGGACAGCCTGCGCGCACCTACACGCTGCCCGAGCACCTGGAAGCCGCCAACGTTTTGCGCGACATGCAGCTCCTCACGGCGAAGCCTGCATTCTACATTGCCAACGTCGACGAAGGCACCTTGGCCAACCCCGCAGCCAACCATCACTGGGTCAACCTCAAGGCCTACGCCGATGCCCACGCGGCACCGCTCGTCACCGTTTGCGCTGCCCTCGAAGCGCAAATTGCTGAACTTGATGAGTCCGATCGCCCCTCGTTTTTGGAGGCGTCAGGCCTCACAGAGCCCGGTCTCAACGCCATTGCGCGGGCGGGCTACCAGCTGCTCGGGCTTCAGACTTTCTTCACCGCGGGCAAAGAAGAAGTGCGCGCGTGGCCGATCAAAGTTGGGGCAAAAGCGCCCCAGGCCGCCGGCGTCATCCACACGGATTTTGAGAAGGGCTTTATCAAGGCCGAGGTCATTTGGTGGGAAGATTTCATTCGCCTCGGAGGCGAATCAAAGTGCCGCGACGTGGGCAAACTCGCGATCGAGGGCAAAGAGTACGTCATGCGCGACGGCGACGTTTGTCACTTTCGATTCAACGTCTGATCGATGTTGCAGGGCAGCGTCGATGCGCCCATATGCTTGCGGTCTACACCTTTATCAAAGACGCGCAATTCCGGTAGCCGTTGGCCCCCCACGCCCCTGCCCTCGATGACGCATTCATGAGCGAAAAGCCTGTCGAAATGAGCGCCGGTCGCCGCATCGTGCGCAACGCCGCGAGCCTCGTGCTCGGAGACGCCGCGGGCGACGTGTTTGCCGGCTACGCGATCATTTTGGCGGCCACTTCGCTCGGCCCCGCGGGCTTCGGTCGGCTCTCGGAAGCGCAGGCGTTCGTGGAGCCAATTGAGGCCTTGGCGGCGTTGGGGCTCGGGAACGTCGCCCTTACCACTGCAGCGCGGCGCGGGGCGTGCGATGGGGCGCTGCGGGGCACGGTCTTGGGCATTCGCATGGTGTCCGCGGTGTGCGCCATCGCGATTGGCCTTGGACTGACCCTCGCTCTGGGCCGCGGTCACCTCTTGCCGCTCCTCGGCGTCTGCGCGGCGGCGATGGTAGTCACGCCCGCGTCGGTTGTTTCCCTATTGCCGTTCCAATTTCACCAAACGATCCACCGGCGCATCGCGGTTCCGGCGGTGATCGGCATGGTGAGTTTGGCGAGCGCATACGCTGCATTTTGGCTCTATCGGCAGCCCCTCGGATTTCAACTGGCAACGCTCGTTTCCGCATTGGTGGCGGCGGGTTTGAACTTTCGGTGGGCGCAGCGCATTTACCCGGGGCGCCTTTACTTTGATCGCGCGCTCGCGTGGGACCTCTTGCGCCTCGGGTGGCCCGCCGCGGTGCTGGAGTTCGTGGTCACGCTTTACATGCGCGCATCGTATTTTTTTCTCCACGACGCAGGTGCCGCCGTGCAAGGCCAATACGCGGCCGCGGACCGCCTTCTGAGGCCCGTCATGGGCATTGCGGGTGCCGTGGTGGTTAGCGCCCTGCCGGCGGTGGCCCTGCTCGCGGCGCAGGGCAAGCACGCGGCGCTTCAGGCCTCTTATCGGACGTCCGTCGCCCGCGTCGCCGTTGGATTTTTGCCGATCGCCGTCGGGGCGTGGCTTCTCGCAGGCCCGCTGCTCCACCGATTTGTTCCCGAGTATTCCGACGCCATCTGGCCTTTTCGCGTCCTCGTTGTCGGCGCGTTTTTCGTGTTTCTGAATATGCTCTCCACGACGTACATCGTCGCCCTCGGGCAGTTTCGAACGATAATGATTGTGGCTATTTGCAATTTGTTCATCTACTTTCTGTTGGCCCTTTATCTCATCCCACGCTATGGCGCGATTGGGGCAGCGGTTGCCACTGCAACAATGGAAGCTGTCAGCACAATCATGCAGTTGGCCGTCGTTTACCGACTGCTCGGGCGCGCCCCAAAAACATTGGAAACTAATTAATCATGAGCAACCTTATCCATAGCCCTCCGCGCGTGTTGGACATCGGTTGCGGCCGCGACAAACTTCCGAACGCCACGGGCATCGACGCGAATCCGCGAAGCCACGCCGACGTCATTCACAACCTGGATGTTCGGCCGTGGCCTCTTCAAGACTCCACCTTCGACCACGTGCGCGCCCAAGACATCTTGGAGCACGTGGACGATTTTTTTGGCGTCATGGAAGAAGTGTTTCGCGTCTCGAAAGACGGCACCACCGTAGACGTGCGCATGCCGTTTATGTCGAGTCTGAACTTCGCCACAGACCCGACCCATCGGAGGTCCGGAACGTCAGCGACGTTTGACTACTTTGACCCGCTAAAACCGCTCGGTGAATACGCGTACACCGATGCCCGCTTCGAGCTCGTGAGCTTTGGTTACGGCCGCTTTTATCACGGTTTTCCCGGGACAATCATGCGCATCCTCGACAAGCTCATTGTACCGCTGTGCGAACGTTACCATGTCGTATACGAGCACTATTTTGCGTATATCTACCCTATGCACGATATCCGCTACCAGTTGCGCGTAAAGAAGAGCGCTCCGCCCGTCCTCGAAGCGCCGGCCCGCTAAACTTTTTTCGCCCAGGCCGCGCTCACGAACGCGTTACCAGCGGCCCCAGTTGACGGCCTCGATGGTGGACGCGAGATCGTGCGCGGGCTGAAAGTGGAGCTCGCTCCGGGCGCGGGCGTCGTCGACCATGCAGATGTACCGAATGTGGTCCATCTCGGGCGGCGGAAAGCTCGTGAGCCGCATGTTCCATAGGCGCCGCAGGAGCGGCTGCGCGAAAGTGTGCGGCACGGGAATCGTGGGTTTTCCCAAGCGGGATAGGATGCGGGAGAGGGGAATAGGCTCGGGGCCCGCCAGATTAAAAATACCCCGAACGTCGGATTCGACCGCCGAGATGAGGGCCCGCACCACATCGTTTTCGTGAACCAACTGCACGAGAGGATCGAATCCGAGGAGGGTCGGTACGACGGGCAAACGCAGAAAGTTTGAGGCGGCGTTGCGCACCGTTCCGACGATGTGCACCGGACGCAAAATGACCGTGTTGACCTCCGGATGCTTCCAAAAAAAGCCCTGGGCCAGGTGGTCGAGCTCGATGAGATCGCGAATGTCGCTGAAGCTCGCGCCGCCGAGGAGTGGCGCGTCTTCTGTGAGAAATTGCGGGTTATTCGGATGCGGGCCGTACACGTTGGCGCTCGAAAGCATCACGAGTTTCTTCACCCCAAATTCAGCCACGTAACCCAAGAGTTTGGCGAACCCGGCAACGTTCCATGAGTGGTGATCCGCCGACGACTTTCGCGGATCGTGCATGACTCCGAGGTGCACCACGGCGTCAATTTTTTCTGTGCGAAAGACGTCGCGAATTTTCTTCTTTCGCAGGTCCACTTCGTGATGCACGACGTCGGCCGGAAGGCGATCAAACGGGCGCCGATCCACGCCAATCACGCGGTGACTGCGATGGAGCTGGCGCACCACGAGCTGCCCGAGGCGGCCGCAAATGCCCGTAACTAAAACCGTTTTTGCTGATGCACCCATCAGAAAAAAATTCCTTTTCGTTTCGCTAGGCCGTCGTGAAGCATCTGCTGAATGGCCGTTTTCACGACCCACACCTTTTCTTCGAGCACCGCGTCGTCGTCGTCGGGGTCGCCATCGAAAAACATCGGGGTGCCAAAAGCGATGCGGTACTTCACCGGAAGGGGGAGCTGCCCGCCGGGCACAAACAGTTGCGGAATGATCGGCAGCACCGGCAGGCCGAGCATCTTCGCGACGCCGGGCAGCGACCCGATGGAGATGTATTGCTCCTCGGCTCCAACAACAGAAACGGGGATGATCGGGGTGTTGGTTTCGATGGCAAGGCGCATAAAACCCAGGCCAAACTCTGCCAACTGATAGGCGCGATCATACGTTTTCGATACGCCGCCTACACCCTCTGGAAAGACGAGCAGAGCCTCCTCGCTTTCAAGGAGGCGCTTCGCGTTTTCTGGCAGTCCGACCACCTGACCCATTCGGCTAAAAAAAGTGGACACGAAGGGCAGCGTCTGCGTCCACTTCTCGATCATCGAGCGAACGACCCTCGGCGGGTCGCCTTCGAGAAAGATTGCGGCACCAATCATGGCCGCGTCGATGGGGATCTGCCCCGAGTGATTGGCGATGAAAAGAGCACGGCCCGCAGGCGCATTTTCGAGGCCTTGAACCTCGCAGCGAAAGTAGTGCCGGTACAGCACCGCAGCCCCAAAAAAGCCGTACTTTGCCCACTTGGGATCGAGGCCGAAATCGTCGACGCCGCCGGCCCCCAAGTGCAAATCAATGCGTGACAACCGGTCTTCGAACGACTCGCCCATGACCGATGCGAGAAAGGTATCGATGCGCCCCTCCATCGCGTCAAGGGTCTCGCGAACCCTCGGCGTGAGGCCTCGCGCCACATCTTCAAACGTTTCGAGGGGAAGCCCGGAGGGCAAAAGATCGCTCACCCCAATGCGGATAAGCCCGTGACGGCGGACGGTCAAGCAGAGCCAATTCACGGCGATGCGTTGTGGTACATGGCGGGGGATGACCGCCGGACGCGCGTTGGGCCTCGTGGCGCTGTTTTTCGTCGGGGCGTGTGGTTGCCAGCCGGCACGCTCGCCGGGCCGCCAGAAGGGCTTTGCAAGCTGGTACGGGCCAGGTTTCGAAGGCAGGCGAACCGCCAGCGGCGAGGTTTTTCACGCGTCGCAGCTCACCGCCGCGCACCGCACATTGCCCCTCGGCAGCGAAGTCGAGGTTGTGCGGCTTGATGAACCTTTCCGCGTCCGCGTTCGCATCAATGACCGCGGACCCTACGCCGACGAGGACACCATCATCGACTTGTCGAAGGGTGCCGGCGAGGCCATTCACATGATTCGCAAGGGCCGCGTCCCCGTCGAAGTACATGTAGTATACACGCCGCCGGAACACCGGAGTGTCGGCCCCAAAAACCACTGAAACGGCGTTCGATTACGTGACTTGGCGCGGGGTTTCTGCCGCGCGCGAGAGGCCGTTGCGCTCAAAAAATCGGTGCACGCCGCCGACGATGGCCGTCTCTTCGTCGAGAAGGCCTGTGTGCGTTGCATTGGGAATTTCCAGGTAATCGGCACCCGGAATACCCTCGGCCATCGTGCGCCCGACGCTGGGCGGAGTGAGCGTATCGCGGCCGCCGGCGACGACGAGTGTCGGAACGCGAATAGCCGAGAGCAACGTGGCCGCCGAATGGTCGCGGGCCGACTGCGCGAGGGCGATCCAGGTGCCCGCGTCGATCGAGCCCATGTGTTTGTAAAAGGGAGACATGACGGCGAGCGGCGTATTCTTTCCGACCATCGATGCGCGCTGCGCCAAGCGATGGGCGTACCCGCTCGTCATCATGCGGCCGCCCCACTTCAGAGACATGCGCACGA
>CAMCKZ010000111.1 GCA_945875545.1 Polyangium aurulentum
TTGTTCCGGGCGATCTCCAACACATCCGTGGGGTATTTGCGTCCCACAGAACCCGCGTTGCGACCAGTGCGCGCCAAGCGAGGGTTGCCTTGATCTGACGACTACTCCAAGCGCGCACGAGTATGTGACCCGTTGCATCGCCGACTGCGAGCGCATCGCCGCCAATGTTCCAGGGGGTGCGCGATGTCGATAGCTTTGTTACGATTCCTACTTCTTGCCGTGCTGGCCCTTTCGAGCGGTTGCGGCGGGGCCGTGTTGGACTCGGAGACAGACGGCGGGGCCACGGGCATCGACGGCGGCCTCGGTTCCGATGGCGCAAATCCTCGCGATAGCGGCCCCGATTCGGCGACTCTTGCCGACGGCGCTGCGGCAAATGGCTGCACCACAGCGTCTGGAATGCGCATCTGTGGGGGCGTATGTCCTGCTCTCAGCGCAAGCGAGTGCCCCGGCCGCGGCTGCGTGAACGTGCTCGACCGTGTCACCCACGAGCGCAGCACCGTTGGCATATGCCTCCCCGATATTCCTACGCCTCAGCGATCATGCGGCAGTTGTTTGGACGGTCAAGTTTGCGCACACATCGACGGCCAAGGAATTGTGTGCGTCGCGGAAGACGTGTGCCTCGCACTTTTTAAACGCGGCGTGACCAAAGCCTGCCGCTACGCGGACTTCACGCCCTACGACGGTCGCCCGCTCTCAGTCGCCACTGGCGCACAGTGTCCTAAATACGCGTGCGGACCTGGGTGCGGCTCCTGCCAAGGGCCTTTGTGCACAGGACGTTCGGCGGATTATGGCTATGGGACTTGCGTCGAGTTCCCCGACGTTGGGGATTGCAGCGCGCGGGCACCGCTTCCCCGTTCGTGCGATTCATGCCTCGTCTGGAAACCCGTTCCTGGCGATGACCCCGTCTCGCTCGATTATGGGACGTGTATAACAAGCGGAAGTGGATGGTGCCCCAGTGCCGAGGTTCGTATGACCTGTTTGCCCTAACCGCGCATAACCCCAGCGAAACGCCTGGTGCTTCCGCGAAGCCGGGACCATCCCCATGACACGCGAGAGCGCCCTGGAGTTTGCAGCTCGCGGCGGCGACCAAGCAACGGCGATGTGCGACGCGCCAGAGAACGGAAAACGCGGTGAGCGACGCTTCCGCGAAGGAGAATCCGTCGCGCGGTCGTTCTCCGTAGCCGCCGTTCGCCGTTCGCGCACTAGACGTATGTGCCGCGTAAGCCGATAACCAGCCGCACCGACCCGCGCGCCTTTCGGCGGCCTGGGTTGGGCGGTACCACGGGGCGCACGACGCGGCTTCGCCGAAGGCACCGTGCCTACGCGTGCGACACGCGGCGCCCGCACACGCAGCAGCAAAAGTCGGGGCGACAGGATTCGAACATGCAACCTCCTGGTCCCAAACCAGGCGCTCTACCAGATTGAGCTACACCCCGCGGTGCGCGAAATCGACTCGCTAGCGGAGTACGGGCCCGATGGCAATAGCGACGGCACGCGCGACGTCACTTGGTGCGCGGAGAGCGCATTCCCCAGCGCGGCCGAAGCGCGCTATGACACTGCGAGCGCGCATCGCGCCCAACCCCAACCCCCAATTTCGAGGCCAATTCCATGGCATTTACGCTTCCCGAGCTCCCCTTCGCCAAAGACGCTCTCCTCCCGCACATCACGCCCGAGACTCTCGACTTCCACCACGGCAAGCATCACAAGACCTACGTCGATAATCTCAACAAGCTCCTCGACGGAAAACCCGAGGCTGAAAAATCCCTCGAGGAGATCGCGCTTTCGAGCGAAGGCCCCGTGTTCAACAACGCGGCCCAGATCTGGAACCACACCTTTTACTGGAATTCCATGAAGCCGAATGGTGGCGGGCGACCCACAGGCGCGCTCCTTGAAGCCATCGATCGCGATTTTGGGTCCTTCGAAAAGTTCGCCGAGGCCTTCACCGCCGCAGCCACCACCCAGTTCGGATCGGGCTGGGCATGGCTCGTCTGGACGGGCTCAAAGCTCGAGGTCACCAAGACCGGAAACGCCGATTTCCCGCTGAAACACGGGCATAAACCGCTGCTCACCATCGACGTTTGGGAACATGCATACTACATTGACTTTCGCAACGCGCGCCCCAAGTACATCGAGACGTTCTTGACGCATCTCGCGAACTGGGACTTCGCGTCGGCGAACTTCGCCGCGGTCTGAGGCAGCGCGCCTTCCCGAGCCATCGCCAGCCCTCGCCAGCATCGGCCCGCAGTCCGCACGCGAGAAGTGCGTGCACTGCGGGCCGTCATGGTATGACGGTGGCTGCGGCGGGGCTAGCTAAAAACGTGAATAGGTAAGCCTTTGTATAGGCAGGGTTGTACCCGTCTGTGAACGTGCTCGCGGGCGCTCCAGCGAAGGTCGCTTCGGTATTTTGCGCCTCGTTGATAAACGCGCTCACCACGCGCAAAGATGCGGGATTTCCAAGGGTTGCGCGCGCGAGGCGCAGTTCGACAAAGTTGTTTCCGGTGCCGCGGAAGACTCCGTTCGCGAAGGAAACACCGGCGTCGCCCCAGCCCGAACCGCCGTACGAAAACGCGCTCGTGTAGTCGTTGGTTGTCTTCCAGCGCACGTGCCAATGGGCCGGGAAGGGCAGGGCCGGGGCCTGCGTGTTGTACGGCGTGCCCGCGCTGCTTCCGCCGGACGCCACGGGACCCCCGAGGTAAAGAAGCCACCACTTGCTCGCGGCGGCCGTCGTCTGCACATCGTTGCCGCTGGCACCGAAGTACACATACGCGGCATCCCACGCTACATACAGCGTATATCCGCTGGTACTCGTGGCGAAACTCTCCGCCGCGGTGAAGTCGTTCACGCCGTCGATGGCAATGGTGTGCGCGTACGGGGCGGGCGCGGCGTCGGCGGCGTCCCTTGGTGGAGCGGCATCAACGGGCGTCGCGGAATCAACGGGCGTCGCGGAATCCCGAGCGGCGTCCACGCCCGAATCGCTGGCATCAACGGGCGTCGCGGAATCCACGGGCGGCGCGGCGTCAACAGGCGTCGCGGAATCAACGGGCGTCGCGGAATCCCGAGCGGCGTCCACGCCCGCATCGCTGGCATCTGCCAGGGAAAACGCGTCGACGGCGGGGGCACCGTCGCGGGGGTTAGCTGCATCTTGCACCGATGCTCCATCGCGGGTGGATGCGCCATCGCGTGGCGCCGAAGCGTCCGAAAGCGGCGGAATCGGGGCCTCAAGTTCCGAGGAATCGGCGGCGCAGGCGGCGGCACCAAGGGCGGCCAGACAAAATAGAAAACGCATGGGGTAGCAACCTACCCGCGAGCCATGCGTCGTCAACCCCCCGCGGGTGGTTTCGCTCCCACGCGCGGAGGCGTGGTGCCCAGGCTAACCGGCCAATGCGGATTCTGCGGCCATTGTCAAGAGGTTTGTGACCCGCTTGGCGAAAAGGTTGGGATCTTCCAGGGTTGCGCCGTGTTGAAGGGCTGCCTGATCGTGCAAAACCTCGATGAATTCACGAACGCGGTCGCTGCCCGGCTCTTTGGCATCCAAGGCAAGCAGTGCCTTGACCAACACGTGGGACGGGTTGATTTCTAGGATGCGTTTTTGCGGCGGCACGGGCTGCCCCGCCTCGCGCAGCATGCGCTCCAAATGAGCCGGAAGGCCGCCCTCACCGAGGACCAAACACGCGGGAGAATCCGTCAGGCGCTGGCTCACGAGCACGGCCTCGACCTTCCCCTTCAGAAACTCCGAAGCCCTATCGAGAAGCGGCTTGACGGACGTTTCTGCCTCTTCGTGGGCCTTCTTTTCGTCGTCGCTGGTCTCGAGTTCGAGATCCGCGTGAAGGGCTGAAACCAGGTCTTTTCCCTCGAATTGACGAAGGCTCTCGAACACAAATGCGTCCACCGGGTCCGTCAGGAGCAGAACCTCGAAGCCGCGCTTCTTGAGACTCTCAAGGTGCGGGCTCGAGGACACCGCCGACGCCTTGTCGCCCGCGAGGTAATAAATGTCGGACTGACCCTCACGCATACGGGTCACATACTCGACGAGACTTACCCAATCGCTCGGCACCGGGGCTGCGTCGCCGGAGGTCGCATCAAGCGGCGCATCAACCGGCGCATCAACCGGCGCATCAACCGGCGCGACGGTGAACGTGGAACGAAAACGAAGGAGCTTCGCCAATCGTTCGCGATGCTCGAAATCGTTGGCCGATCCTTCTTTGAGAAAGCTGCCAAACGCGAGGAAGAACTTTTCGTATTCTCTTGGTTTTAGGCTCGCCGTTTCTTCCAAGAGCTCAAGAATTTTCTTCGTCGTTTGCTTCTTGATCGTGCGCGCCAGCGACGAGTCTTGGAGCAGTTCGCGCGAGACGTTGAGCGGCAGGTCGTCTGAGTCCACGACGCCTCGCACGAAGCGGGCCCACGGGGCACCGAGCTCCGCGCAGTCATCGAAAATCAAGACGCGCTTGACGAACAATTTGAGGCCGCGCTGTTTGCCATCGAACGAAAAATCGAAGGGGCGCTCTTCGGGCAAATACAGGAGGCCCGCGAACTCGGTCGTGCCCTCCACTTTGAAGTGCGTCCACGCGAGAGGCTTGCCGCCGCCAGTCGCGACTTCCCTGTAAAAACCCTCGTATTCCTCGCTGGTGATCTCGCTCTTCGGCCGCTGCCAAAGGGCCTTTGCCTCGTTGATGCGCTCCCAAACTTTTTCGAGCGGCGCGCCTTCTTCGCCGCGCTTCTCGGTCTCAAGCTCGATGGGGTAGCCGATGTAATTCGACGCGCGACGAACGACCTCGCGAATGCGCCAGCCCGCGAGAAACTCCTTGCCCGCCTCGGACAGATGCAAAACGATCTGCGTGCCCCTAGGCGCGTAGTCCGACGGCTCGATCGTGAACGACGATTCGCCGTCGCTCGTCCACGTGAAAGCCTCGGTGCCGCCGGCCTCGCGCGAGGTGACGACGACCTTGGTCGACACGAGGTAAGCGCTGTAAAAACCCACACCAAACTGCCCGATGAGGGAAGGCGCCGAGCCGTCGCCGCGCTTCTTCAATTCTTCGAGAAGCGCCTTCGAGCCCGAGTGCGCCACGGTGCCGAGGTTCTTGACGAGCTCTTCGCGGCTCATGCCGATGCCGCTGTCTGTCAGCGTGAGGGTGTTCGCGGTTTCGTCGGCGGAAATGCGAATGCTCAAACGCTCGTCGCCGTGGAGCAGCGCAGGCTCGGTGATGGCGCGAAATCGCAACTTGTCGAGGGCGTCGGACGCGTTCGAGACGAGCTCCCGAAGAAACACCTCGCGCTGTGAATAAAGCGAGTGGACCACAAGCCGGAGAACCTGAGAAACTTCGGCTTGAAACGGGAGGACTTCCTGCGGAGACGACATGCTCCGCGAGATAAGCCTTCTGCCGTTTCTGTCAAGGCATCTCGTCTTCGCAGGAAGTTGGCCATCGGCAGGCCGTGCCCGTACGCCCGATCCATGAGCGGTGAGTTGGTTTCGGCGTTCGTGGCGTTGCGCCAATTGGCGCGGGCGGGCTGGTCGTTCGGGCTGTCGGTTGCGGGCCTTGTCCTGGTCGTCCTAGCGCCCGATAGCGCGCCTCAAACGATGGCCGTGGCCAGTGTGGGGCTTGCTCTCTTTCGGGCCCACCGATGGGCCGCTACGCACCGGCGCGGGCAGGCCTGGCCGGACCTCGACCTGGCCGTCGCCGCGCTCGCCGCTTGGGCGGCATTTTATCAGGCGTTTCCGGGTCTTTCGCAAGAACTTGAGGTGCCTCGCGTGGCGCTTTTGGTTCTCGGCGCGGCTTGTCTGGCACCGGCCGCCGTCGGTGGCCTTGGTCTTGCACTTTTTGTTACGCGATGGGCGATGGGCGCGTCCCTTCCGAGCCTCTTGGCCGACGTCGTGCTCTTGGCGATCCCCGCGTTGGTGGTGCGTCGCGAGATCAGCCGGACGCGCCGTTTTGCGAAGGCGCACGCGGAGCAGTTTATGACGCGGATGCGCGACGAAGCCCGCAGCTACCGGCTACTTGCGCCGACGAATGGCGCGAGCACCGAAGGGCGCGACGACGAGCGGCTCGGGCAAGCAAGTGTTGAAGAAATCCACGAATCTGTGCGCTTTGCGCTTTCGCTTCTGCGCGAAAGTCTCGACGCGCACACGGCGGTACTTCTCTGGGTTCATCAGAAGCAACTGCGAATAAGTGAACTTGTGACCTTTGCGCATGGCGTGCAAGATGCACCTATTCCGCTGGGCTCCGGGGTGCTCGGCGCGCTCGTCGCCCGTCAGCAGCCGGCGCGTTTTCACGCCAAGCGCGGTGTGCTTTCGGTGCCGTATTACGCAGACGATCCCGGCGTGCGCGCCCTTCTCGCGGTGCCCGTTTTGGATGGCGGGGAACTCGTCGGCATTCTCGCCATCGACCGCCTCGACGACCGCCCGTTTGACGAAGAAGCAGAGGCTCTCGGGTGCTTGGCGGCGCGCTTTTGCCATCGCGCAATCCGCAACGAGCGTATCTTTGTGCAGCTCGAGAAATCGCGCGTTGAGCAGGGAAAACTCTACCGAGCCGTGCAGGCGCTTAGTGCGGCGACGGACGAAGCCGGTGTCGTGGAAGCCGGGATCGCGGCGGCCCACGAAATGGCGGGCCTCGACTTCGCGATCTTGACGTGCGCGTCCGAGGACGGACCTCTGCTTCACACCGTGAGGGCCGTGCGGTGCGCCGACGGCATCGATATGTCGCACCTCGAAGGCCTCTCCTTTTCGCCCAACAGCGGGCTTGTTTCGTCCGCCGTCAAGATGCGCGTCTCGCTCCCGTATCGAGGCGATTTTGACGCGGCTAACCACTCGGTGCTCACGAAGGAACACCCGCTGCCCGCCGTTCCGTCGCTCGTGGTGTTGCCGCTCATTTCAGGCGAGAAAACGCTAGGAACCCTCGTTCTTGGTTCGCGTCGACGCGGGGCGTTTGGCGACACAGTTCGCTCCCTTTTGGAGGTGCTCGCCAGCCATCTCGCGGTGTCTTTGGCGCACGCGGGAATGGTGATGAAACTTGAGCAGCTTGCCACCACCGACGGCATGACGGGCCTCTACAACAAGCGAACGATGCTGGAGCTCGGCATGCAAAAGATCGAGGCGGTGCAGCGCTTTGATCAGCCCCTTTCGATCCTCGTTACGGACATCGATTTCTTCAAGAAGGTCAACGACACCTACGGCCACGACGTCGGCGACGAGGTCATCAAGGGTCTCGGCCGCATTCTGAAAGAGACCAAACGGGCACCCGATTTGGTCTCGCGTTTCGGCGGCGAAGAGTTCGTGATTTTGTGTGACCACACAGACTCACAGGGAGCACATTTGCTGGCAGAACGCGTGCGCGTCGCGTTCGCCGAAACCGTATTCTCCTCTCCCCTCGGGCCGTTTCAGCTCACGTGTTCTCTCGGCGTGGCGTCGTGGCCCCAAGGCGACGGCTCGTGGGATGGCCTCTTCAAGGCCGCGGACGAAGCTCTTTACGAGTCCAAGCGCAACGGCCGAAACCGCACGTCGGTGGCGCAGGTCCATCGGCCATCGGTGCGCGAAAACATGGCCCCGCCTCGATCCCTTCCGCCGTCGTCGTCTCTTTTGCGCTCGTCGATCTTGCCATCGAGTGGGCGCATTCCGAGCCTCCCACGCATCAAAGTCGGGTGAGAACGGCCAGCAAATGTGCTGCACTTGGCCTCATTTCCGGTGGGCTCGGTGTGGCATGCCTCGTTGGGCCCTTGGTGCTCTGGGCCGGCATGGGCGACGCCGAGGCAAAGCGATCGCCGTGCCCCGCGGAGATGGCGCATGTGGGTGCATTCTGCATGGATAGATGGGAGGCGTTTGTTGTCGAAATGTTGCCTCGCCAGAAGACGAAGGCCCACTCACCGTATGTTTCCGTGGAGGGGCTCAAGGTGCAGGCGATCTCCCGCGCGCGGTCGGTTCCGCAGGCATACATCTCCGGCGCAGAAGCGCAAATGGCGTGTAAAAATGCAGGTAAACGGCTTTGCACGGAGGTCGAGTTCGAGGGGGCCTGCGAGGGCGCCCGCAAGGCCACGTGGCCCTACGGTGAGAGCCATCAGAACGGCGCGTGCAACGACCACGGCAAGAGTCCCCTCGATGTAATCTTCGCGGACCTTGGCCCCCAGCGTTACGAGCCGTTGGCCATGAACGACCCGCGCCTGAATCAAGTGAAGGGCACGCTCGCGCGCACGGGGTCTCATAAACGGTGCCACTCGGGAAACGGAATCTATGACCTCGTGGGCAATCTTCACGAGTGGACCGACGACCCGAGCGGAACGTTTCGAGGGGGATATTACCTGGATACGCACATCAACGGCGACGGCTGTCACTACCGAACCTCGGCCCACCATTTTGGCTACCACGACTATTCCACGGGGTTTCGCTGCTGCAAGAACGCGCGTTGAAAAGGGTGAACGTCGAGACGCTGTTTTCTCGCGCCGCCGCTCACGCCTCGCCCGCGGCGCGTGGTAAGATTTTTCGCATGCTCGTGGACTTGCCGCACACGCTTCCGCTTCCCGCCAACGAACCCATTTTGTCGTACGCACCGGGCACGGCGGAACGCGAAAGTTTGAAGCGCGCCATCGACGATCAGCGCTCCCAGAACCTTGATCTGCCCCACGTAATTGGGGGCGTTGAGCGCAAAGTTGGCGCGCGAATCGCGGTGCGCGAGCCCCACGCCCACGCGCGGATACGCGGGCATTTGCACGATGGCGGAGAGCCGATGGCCCGGGAAGCCATTCGCGCCGCAAAGTCTGCGAAGCACGATTGGTCGCGCATGCCGTTCGAGGAACGCGCCCGCATTTTTCTGCGAGCAGCCGATCTTTTGGCGGGCCCTTGGCGGGCCACCATCAACGCCGCGACGATGCTCGGTCAGAGCAAGACCGCGTACCAAGCCGAGATCGACTCCGCGTGCGAGTTTGTCGATTTTTTGCGCTTCAACGTGGCCTTCGCGTCGCGCATGAACGAGCAACCGATTTCGCCCGCGGGCATGCGCAACGTGATGGAGCTGCGCGAGCTTGAGGGCTTCGTCTTCGCGGTTACGCCGTTTAACTTCACGGCCATCGCTGGAAATCTTCCGGCCGCACCGGCGCTCATGGGCAACACGGTTGTCTGGAAGCCAGCAGAAACCCAGGCGCTTGCGGCCCATTTCACCATGAAGCTTTTTGAGGCCGCGGGCTTGCCTCCGGGCGTAATCAACCTCGTTCATGGCCGGGGCGCGCCCATTTCCGATGCGTGTTTGGCGAGCGAAGACCTCGCGGCAATTCACTTCACGGGCTCCACGGCGGTCTTTCAACATCTGTGGAAGCAGGTCGGCGAGCGCATTTCGACGTACCGAACCTACCCGCGCATTGTCGGCGAAACGGGGGGAAAAGATTTTGTCTTTGCCCATCCTTCCGCGGATGCCGAGTCGTTGGCGGTGGCACTTGTGCGCGGCGCTTTTGAGTACCAAGGCCAAAAGTGTTCGGCTGCCTCGCGCGCGTATGTTCCCAAGAATCTGTGGAAAAAGACTCGTGAACGCGTCATCGACGAGACCCGGCGACTGCGCATCGGCGACGTTTCGGATTTTCGAAACTTCATGGGCGCGGTCATCGACGAGCGGGCCTACAGGCGCCTTTCTGCATGGCTTGAGCGCATCAATGAAGATGCACTATGCAGCGTTCTTGTGGGTGGCACAGCGAATGCCGACGAGGGTTATTTCGTTCAGCCCACGGTCGTCGACGTCGCAGACCCACGGCACACGCTTTTTCAAGAAGAGCTTTTTGGGCCCGTATTGGCGGTGTATGTGTACGACGAAGCCCGCCTCGACGAGGTGCTGGAACTCATCGACACGACGAGCCCTTACGCGCTTACGGGCGCGATATTTGCGACGGATCGCAAGGCAATTGCCTACGCCGCCGACAAACTGCGCCACGCCGCGGGCAACCTCTACATCAACGACAAACCAACCGGCGCGGTCGTGGGCCAGCAGCCCTTTGGTGGGGGCCGTGCGAGCGGCACAAACGACAAAGCGGGGAGCCCCATGAACCTCGCGCGATGGGTTTCGCCGCGCACCATCAAAGAGACCTACGTGCCCTCGGTCCACGTGCCCTACGCGTTTATGGGCGAGAGTTGAGAGCCGCGTTTCGCCGGGCACTTCGAGCGTCGCGTCGCCGCGTTTGAGCCTCGGTTTTCGCGGAGCGCGCGCCCCCCAACCTGGGATGCGCATGTTGAAGATGCGAGGAAAAGACCAGGGAAAGACACCTCTTGCAGTTCCGCTGATGGGTCCGTAAGCTGGCGCACGAAGGCGGGGCGAGGTGCTCCCGTCCACGAGGAAAAGTCTGCCGCCATGAGTGACCGAAGCCGCCGTTCTGCCCGTGCCCTTGCGTCTGTTGTTAGCGTTAGCGTTAGCATTAGCGTTGCCTTGCCGAGTTCCGTCGCGTGGGCCCAGTCGGCGGGAACGCAACGCGCGCTTCGCAACCTCAACACCGCCTTCAGCAATGTCCACGAGGTGCCAGCGTTGGCGGAGACCGTCGCGGTCGATCA
>CAMCKZ010000112.1 GCA_945875545.1 Polyangium aurulentum
CTTGGCTGGTTATTTGTCACCGTCAAAACGGTCACTTTCGTGAGCGCGCGGTAGTAACCCCAAGGTGCCGATCGGCCCGCGACGGGCGCGCCGAGCGCTTGCACATCGTTGTAGTCCCCACGGTTCGGGAGGTTGGCCGCTTGGTAAAGAGCCGTGCCATCGACGTGGGAAAACACCACGGCCTTGCCCTCGTGGACGAACATCTCACTCGGCTGCCCCTCGATGTTGGCCGCCGCGCTATCGCCGAGGTCTGCAAGTTCCGCCACGGGAAAAGCCTTCATCGTGCGGAGCGCGCTGCCGTGAAGCACCCACAGGTAACGCCCATCGGTCTTCGCGAGATCGGCCTCGTCGACGCCAACGACCTGCGTGTTCGTGTCGGTGAAAGTAGAGGCCTTTGGCGTGGAATCGCTCGGGGGAGACGCATTGCCCGCACCGGGCGCCGACGCCACGGGTGAGGCCAGACCGGAGTCGTACGCAAATTCGGGGCCACCGGCATAGGGATAGCCGTGCCACCACGCGCCCGCCCCGTAGGTGCGCACCATGGCAATGGCGCGATCGATGGCGACGTCAACCTTGAGGTTCGCGTCGGCCTTGAGCGACGCGGTGACATCGGCGCAAGACGCTGCACGCACAAGACTCGCCGAAGAGCTAGAGAAATCGGACGTGGCTTTGTTTACCGGGGAGTTTACCGGGGAACTGCAGGCGGCAAGGCCCGCGGCGACGAGCAAAGGAAGGGCGGAGGGAATGAATGAAAGGCGCATGAAACAAATCTCCTGGGTGCGAAGGCGGGTTGCGAGGGGTGTCTGCACAAGCAATGCCATGAGAACTTGCCGCGCAGCTTACGGCGTTTTTCGTGGATTTCCAGCCCTTCTCGCATTTCCAGCTCAGCCCGAGATGTGCCAAGACGTGCCAGCATGTGGCTCAATCTGTGCCACATGCGCGGCACACGCAAGAAAGCGCCGCGCCGCCTCGGAAGCCTGTTGCGTGGAGCGAAATTCCGTCCCACCATGCGCCTCGCCGCAGTGACTGAAGCCTCATTCATTCTTCGCGGTGATGGATTTCACCATCCAGGAGTTCGCATGGACAAGCCGATTGCACGCGTCGGAGTCATTGGAGCGGGCGTCATGGGGAGCGGTATCGCTGCCCACATGGCGAACGCGGGCATCCCCGTCATTCTCCTCGACGTCGTTCCGCCCAACCTCACAGACGCGGAAACAAATGACCGTTCCGCCCGCAACCGCTGGTCCGCCGGCGGTCTTGAAAAGGCCGTAAAAGCGCGGCCCGCAGCCTTCTTCCACAAGTCGCGGGCCAAGCTCGTGACCGTCGGAAACATCGAAGACGATCTCGAACTGCTTCGAAACTGCGACCTCGTCGTCGAAGCGATCATCGAGAAACTCGAGCCGAAGCAGGCGCTTTTCGCCAAGCTTGAAGCGGTACTTCCGCCGCACGCGGTCGTGGCGTCGAACACCTCCGGCCTTCGCATTTCCACGATGGTTGAAGGCCGCTCAGAGAATTTCAAAAAGAATTTTCTGGTGATGCACTTCTTCAATCCGGTTCGGTACATGAAGCTCTTGGAGCTTGTGGCGGGCCCCGACACCGACCCCAAGGTCTTCGACGCGATCGCGCGTTTTGGCGCAAACGAGCTCGGCAAGGGCATTGTTCGCGGCAACGACACGCCGAACTTCATCGGCAACCGCATCGGCGTTCACGCGATGATGACGACGATCCATCTCATGGCCGAGCACAAGCTTTCGCCTGAAGACGTCGATGCGATCACCGGCGCACCGATGGCGCATCCCAAGAGCGCGAGCTTTCGCACCGCCGACTTGGTGGGCCTCGATACCTTCGCGCATGTGGCGCAAAATTGCTGGGATTCTCTCACCACCGACGAAGAGCGCGAGGTCTTCAAGTTGCCGTCGTTTATGTCCTCGATGATCGAAAAGAAGATCCTCGGCGATAAAACGAAGGGTGGATTTTACAAGAAGGCGGGCAAAGATATTGCCACCTTCGATCCCTACACCCTGGAGTACCGAGCGAAGGGCGGCGACGAGACCATCAAGGCCGCGTGCAAGAAGGTCGGCAAGATTGAAGACCCGGCCGAACGCGTGCGCAAGCTCATGGCCGACGAAGGCCCCGCGGGCTCTTTCGCGTGGAAGGTAGCCTCGCGATCGATGGTCTATGCGGCGCGCCGCATTCCTGAAATTGCCAATGATATCGTGGCGATAGACGACGCGATGCGCTGGGGTTACAACTGGGAACTCGGGCCGTTTCAGCTCTGGGATGCCCTTGGCTTTCGCGCGACGTGCGAGCGCATGACGAAGGAGGGCATCGCCCTGCCCGAGACCGTGCAGCGCATGTACGACGCGGACGTGCATGCATTCTACAAGGGTAAAGAGATCTTCGATCTGCCGAGCGGCAAGTACGTCGCGCGCGTCATCGATCCGCGCGAAGCCACGCTTCCGGAGCTTCGCTATGGCGGCGCACCGGTGATGAAGAACGACGGCGCCGAGGCATGGGATCTTGGCGACGGGGTTCTCGGCATCACGTTCAAGACGAAGGCCAACAGCATCGACCCGGACGTCATCGACTTTCTCTCGCGCGCCGCCGAGCGTGCGGAGCGCGATTTTCGTGCAATTGTTGTGGCAAACGACGGCGATCACTTCTGCGTCGGGGCCAATCTTTTGCTCGTCGCGATGGCCTCGTCGCAAGGCCAATGGGACCAAATTCGTTCCATGGTGCAGGGCTACCAGCAAGCGACGCAGCGCTTGAAGTACGCGAAGGTTCCCGTCGTAGCGGCGCCCTTCGGCATGACACTGGGCGGCGGTCTCGAACTCTGTTTCGCATGCGATGCGGTGCAGGCTTCGGCGGAGACTTACGCGGGCCTCGTCGAGGTCGGCGTGGGCCTTATTCCGGGCGGCGCGGGCACCCTCAACATGCTGTGGCGTTCGCTTGAATCCATTCCTGAGGGCGTCGTTGTCAACACCTTCGAGTTCGTCGCGAACACGTTCAAAAATATCGCGATGGCGAAGGTTGCAACCAGCGCCGACGAAGCCAAAGCGTTCGGATATTTCCGCAATTCCGACGGCGTGTCGTTCGACAAAGCACGCCAGCTCACCGAGGCCAAAGCGAAGGCCATTGGCATGGCGGTATCGGGCTACCACGCTCCCGCAGCACGCAGTTATGTGCTGCCTGGCGAGTCGGGCATCGCCACCCTCGAGATGATGGTCGATACCCTCATCGCGGGCGGCCTCGCTTCACCGCACGACGGCCTCATCGCCAAGAAGCTCGCGGGCGTTCTTTGCGGCGGCGTGAGCGGCGCTTCTCACGAGGTCACCGAGAGCGAGATTCTCGATCTCGAGGCCGAAGTGTTCTTGAGTCTTTGCGGCGAAGCGAAGACGCAAGAGCGCATTCAGTACATGCTCATGAACAACAAGCCGCTGCGGAACTAAGGAAAAAACCATGGCAAACGATATCGTCATTCTCGACGCCGTTCGCTCCGCGGTGGGGCGAGCCATCAAAGGTTCTCTCGCGCACAAGCGCCCCGACGACCTCGCCGGAGAGGTCATCGCGGGCCTTCTTGCGCGCCATCCGGGTCTCAACGCAGCAGACGTCGAAGACGTCATTTTTGGCTGCGCCATGCCCGAAGGCGAGCAAGGTCTGAACATCGCGCGCGTCGCCGGTCTGCTCGGCGGCCTTCCGGAAACGACCAGCGCGATGACCATCAATCGTTTCTGTTCGAGCGGTCTACAGTCCCTCGCGATTGCGGCCGGAGCGATTGCTTCCGGGGCCAACGAACTCGTCCTCGCGGGCGGCGTTGAGTCCATGTCGATGGTGCCTATGACAGGAAATAAGCTCAGCGCCTCGCCCGAGGCTATGAAGCGTGTGTCTTCTGTATATACGCCTATGGGCATCACCGCGGAGAACGTCGCAAGGCGCTTCGAAATTGCCCGCGTCGACCAAGATGCCTTCGCGGCCCTGAGCCATCAAAAGGCGGCGCGGGCCAAGGCCGAGGGCCGCTTCGCGGATGAAATCGTGCCGGTGCAAGCCATCAAATTTGTCGGCAACGACAAGACGTCTTTCGCGTTCACCAACGACGAATTGGTGCGCGCCGAAACCACCGCCGAGGGCCTTGCGGGGCTGAAGCCGGTCTTCTCTCCCACGGGCTCGGTCACCGCAGGAAACGCGTCTCCCCTCAGCGACGGAGCTGCGGCCATGCTCGTCGCTTCGGCAGAAAAAGCTGCGGCGCTTGGCATCAAACCGCTAGGCTATTTCCGGGCTTTTGCGTCGGTGGGCGTGGACCCCGCCATCATGGGGATCGGCCCCATTCCAGCGGTGCAAAAGCTCCTCGCGAAAACCGGTTTGACGATCGCGGACATCGATCTTTTCGAGGTCAACGAGGCCTTCGCGAGTCAGTCGGTTTACGTGCAACGCACTCTCGGCATTCCGCTCGATCGCCTCAACGTCAACGGCGGCGCGATCGCGCTCGGTCACCCGCTCGGGTGTTCCGGTGCCAAGCTTGTGGCCACAGCTCTGCACGAACTTCGCCGCCGCAAGGCCCGCTACGCCATCGTCACCATGTGCATCGGTGGCGGCATGGGCGCGGCCGGTCTTCTGGAATCCGCCGGATAAAAACGCGGCGCTCGGTGACGGCGGTCGGTGACGGCAAAAGACGCCCGCTCTTCGGAGTGGGCGTCTTTTTTTCCTTCGCGCCCTCGGCATCGGGGCCCTTGTACTGGTGCGCAAGAACGTGCGACCGTGAGCACCATGCGCTCGAACTGTTGGGCCGTCCTAGGCCTAACCATCGCGATGACCTCGCCCGCTTTCGCGGAGCTGCTATTTGGCGGCGGGGTCTCTGCAACCATTCCGGGCGATCGGCTCGAGGTCAAGTACGGGTCGAGTCTTGCGCTCGACAGCTCCATCATTTACCCGGTGCACATGTCGTCGGTGTCTTTTCGTCCGTCGATAGGTGTAAACTACAGCCGTTTTTCGAACACCCGCGATGCCAGTCGCCCGGTTTGGTTTTACCGAACGGTTGTCGGCGGTGATCTCCGGTACCCGGGCTTCGTCCTCAAGCCTCTCATCGGCGCTCATTTTGGCTATTCGTGGGGCAACGGCAAAACGCTAAACAGCGCGTATGTGAGCGGAATGACTTACGATTGGGAGGTTGGTCTCGACTACCCGCTCGCGCCCCACGTGGAGGTCGGTGCGAGGCTTCGTCGCGTCACCATTTCCGCCGACGAGGCCGACGACGCCAGATTCTGGATGGCTGGCCTTCTGGCTGCGGTAACCTTTTAGCCCGAGGGGGTTTCGTCATTTCAAGCGCACCGGAAGATCATCAAGACGTCGTCGTGGCCCGTGAGTCTCAAGGCGACCTCGTGGTGGCGGCGGGTCTTTTTTCGAGCGACGGCGAGGCGGAAAAGGCCTTGGCCGATCCGTTGACTTTCGCCGATGCGGCCGCGCGCGACGTCCTTCCTTTTTTTGCCAGCGGCCTCGATGCGGAGGCGTTCGAACACCTGTTCGCGGCGCGGCGGCAGCTCGTCCTGCGGGCCCACCGCGAGGCCGGGCTACGCATCGACTTCGCGCTTATCGGCGGCGCCATCGAGACCGGAGACGGGCCAAGCGCGGTGTCCTGGATGAAGGGAGCAATCCGTGCGTGCGCGGAAATGGGGACGCTCTTGCTGCGGGCACACGCGCACGTGGCCCAGGTATTGGCCTGGCGCGCGGGCTTTTCCGACCGCCCCATCGCGGTCTTCGCCGAGGCCGCGGGTCTGAGCGAATCGCTTCAGCGTGATGTCGCTTTTGCCGACGCGTTGGTGATCAGCGCCGACGATCCGCATCGGGGATTCGTGCTCCTCCAAGAACTCGTCGAACGCGAGAGCTCCGCCTTGATGCAGGCGCGAACGTTCCTTGAGATGGCGCGCATCGGTGGCCTCGTTGGAGGCCGTGAGTCCGGTCTTTTCCTGCGCAACGCCATCGAGCTTGCGGTGGCACATGGCTTTCGCCGTTTGGAGGGGCGAGCGCGCCTCCAGCTCGCGTGGATTCATCTGACGGGCGATGAATCGGAAGAAGCACTACGCGAAACAGCCGCAGCACATACAGCCTTGGGCACCGTTGGAACGGCGGGCGATCGCATTCTTCTCGGGCGCATTTTTCGCCGCACGGGCAGGCGTTTTGCGGATCGCGCGCTCGGCGACGGGTCGGTGCGCGCCCTGGAAAATGCGCAGCAAGTGCAGAGTTCTGTGCAGGGTACACTCATGGCGATGCGCGCCATTTCGGAGCGCGCCATTGCGGGCGTTGTGCGAAGCAGCACCCTCGTTGGGGCGGACCAATCGGCGCTCCGAAACATCGCCGGCGCGGCGCACGAGGAGCTTCGACGGGTTCATCGCGGGCGGGGCACCGAGGCCATCGACGAGATGCATCGCGCGGTGCAAGAACTCGTCGTCGAACTGAGCAAAGTGGAGGAGCAGGCGGCGAAACTTCGCCTCCTTCTCGAGCGCATTCCGCGCCTTGAACAGACCGCAGGCACGGAGCACGCGACCGATGCGCTGTGCGCGCTAGGCCTGGAAATTCTCGATGCGGACCTCGCCGTCGTCGTGATCGAACACGGCGACACCTACGAGGTGCTCGCGCAAAAAAGTCGCTCTGGGCAAACTTCAGAACGCTGGCGACCTCACGTGGGAGCGGAGCTCGCGAGCCCCGGAACCGTGCGCAGACCATCAAGCGCGCCGCGCGGCGACACGAGCATCGGCGGGCACTTGGTGGTACCGATTTATGCGGGCGAGCACATGGGCTCTTTCTACGCGGATCGGGAGACCCGCGGCGGAAGTTTTGTCGAGCTCGACGAGCGCCTCGGAACGCTGCTCGGCGACTACATTTCTCTCGTCTTGAGCCGCAGCTCGGCCCACAAAGCGGAGCGCCGATTGCACCGCCAACTGGAGGCCACCTTCGACGCGATCCGTCAGGGAATTCTCAGTGTTGGCGGAGATGGCGGCATTCTTGCGGCGAACGCCGACGCGCTTCGTATTTTGCGCCTTCCGGCCCGCGATGTGATCGGGCGAAAGCTTTCCCAATTTCACGACTTGCGCGATCTCGAAGCGGCACTTCCCGTGAGCCGCCGCCTCGATGGCGTGGTCGTAAAAATCGGCTCGGTGAATGCGGTGGTGACAGCCCGCCCCTTCGACGACGCGTCTTCCTCGGGTGGGCTTCTTCTCTCGTTCGTCGAATTCGAACGGGCGCAGTCTCTCGCCCGCCGCGTGACGGCGATTCGCCCGCGCTACACCTTCGACGACTGCGTCGGCGAGAGCGCGAAAATGCGCGCCGCCGTCGGTCTCGGTCGGCAGGCCGCGCTTGTCGACGCGACGGTCCTCATCACCGGCGAAAGCGGCACCGGAAAAGAGGTTCTCGCGCAGGCCATTCACTCTGCAAGTGTGCATTCTGCCGCGCCATTCGTTGGCATCAACTGCGCCGCCTTGCCGCGGGAACTGCTTGAAGCCGAACTTTTCGGCTACGAAAAAGGCGCGTTTACCGGTGCCAAAGTAGACGGCAACGCGGGCAAGTTTGAGCTCGCGGGAGACGGCACCATTCTGCTCGACGAGATCGGCGACATGCCTCTCGACATGCAGGCCAAACTGCTCCGCGTCTTGCAAGAACGATCGGTGCAACGCCTCGGCGGCAACCGCGAGAGGCCCGTCAACGCGCGCGTCATCGCGACCACCCACCAGAACCTTGAGAGCCTCGTCTCCGAGGGAAAGTTTCGGCTCGATCTCCTTTTTCGCCTTCGCGTTCTCGCGATTGAGCTGCCCGCCATGCGTGATCGCCCGACGGACATCGTACCGCTTTGCATGCATTATTTGCAGCGATTTGGCGAGCGGCAGGGCAAACGCGTTCACGGCATCGCCCCGGGCCTCGAGACAGAACTTGTCGCCTACGAGTGGCCTGGAAATATACGTGAAATAGCCAACGTAATGGAGAGCGAAGTATCGCGTCTTTCGCCCGATGTTCCGCTTTTGAGCGCACTCACCTCGCGCCTTATCGGCAACTCGCCCATCTCCACATTTCTGCAGAGTCAGCGCGGGCCCGTCGCCACGGTCTGGCACACGCCGCCGCCGCCCTCGGTGCACGGTATTCCGGGTCCGCCGGGAGGCCCGGGTTTGGGGTCGGTTGGCCACGTGGACCTTGTAACTCCGGGCGTGATTGAGCTTCTCTCGGTCGTCGAAAGGCGAGCGTTTATGCAGGCTTACGACCTGATGGATGGCAACGTGGGAAAGGCTGCGCAGGCCCTCGGCGTTTCCAAAGTGACGTTCTACGCCAAGCTCAAACAGTGGGGCATTCACGTCGCAATCCGCGCGCGCGGCTCGACGGAAGATTCGATCGAACGCGAAGTGCAGCGCCGCGTGGCGGAACAGATGCGGCTACTCGAAGGCGGAGAAGCGCCGCCAACCCCGCGCCTGCCGCGTTGACGTTCGCGCCGCGGTTGCGGCGAGCTTCACACCTAACGGCTTCGAAAACGTTCGTCCCACTCGTCGGCGACGTCGCCGACCGTGTCGATCAGGTCTTCGAGCTCTTCGTAATCGAGGCCCGAGAGACGCCGCAACGCGCGCACCACAAGGCGACTGGACGTCGTGTCGATGGCGAAGGCCGCATCACTCGTCGACAGGTACGAAGCCTCTAGAAGCTCCTGGTAGAGGGCTTCGCGGCCCGTTGCAGGCACCGTTCCGACGGGCGCATGAATGACGAGCACGCCGTGGTCTTCGATGACGTTGACGACGACGACGACGGACCCATGGCGAACTTCCGACCGCCCACTCGCGTCGATGCGAGGCATGGGTCGACCGACCTTACGGCCGTAGCGTTCCATGTAATGATCAACCATCGCGCGTGCGCTGATGAAGCGCATACCCGTGTCGCGGTCCGCATAGACTCGGTCGTTCGCATCGGCCATGGGCGCATAATCCCAGGAGTTTGCGCTAAGGGCAAGTTCAGCGCCGAGAATGCTGAGGGCCCTCGCCGGACGGTGCGCCAAAAGGCGGCCCTTGCCCGCGCGGCCCGGCGGTGCAAATCTTGGGGGTACATGAGCGAAGTCGACGCGTCTTTCTTGGCCGGCCACATCGGCCGCGTCGTTGCGGGCAAGTTTCAGCTCGTGTCGGTCCTCGGGTGCGGGGGCATGGGTGCCGTCTTCAAGGCGCGCCACACGACGCTCGAAACGCACGTGGCGTTGAAGCTTTTGTTGTCCGATGACCAAGAGGCTCATCGTCGTTTCGATTTGGAGGCGGCGGCCCTCGCGCGGATCGATCATCGCAACGTCGTCCGCGTGATCGACTTCGGGCGTGAACCCGATGGCGCCGCGTACCTCGTCATGGAGCACGTGACGGGCATCGATCTGCGCGCGCTCGTCGCAAGTCAGGGCGCGTTGCCGCTCGAGCGGGTGGTGGCGCTCGGGTCGGACGTCCTTCTCGGGCTCGCGGCGGTGCACGATGTCGGGGTGCTGCATCGCGATCTAAAGCCAGGAAATATCCTGCTTACCAAGCGCACGAGCGACAACGGGCACATCGAGGAGGGGGCCAAACTCGCCGACTTCGGCATCGCGGAATACCTGGACGCCGGGCGCCAAGACGCGGCTCCGTGGCTCGGCCCGAGGGAAGCTTTTACAGAGACCGGGTATATCGTTGGTACACCCGAATATATGTCGCCCGAACAGGTCCAGGGTCATCGGCTGTCGCGCGCTTCGGACCTCTATTCCGTTGGGGTCATGCTCTACGAACTCGCCACGGCGGTGCGGCCGTATCGGGGAAGGACGGCATTGGAGATCGCCGTGCAGCACATGTCTGCGCCGATCCCGTTGCCGTCGTCTCTCGTTCGGGTGCCACCCGCATTCGATGCATTCTGCATGCGTGCACTCTGCAAGGATGCGGATCTTCGTTTCACCGATGCGCGAAGCATGCGGCGCGCCCTGCTCGAGGTCTTGTCTCCCGGGGTCGATCGGGGCGAGGCATCGACCATATCCGCCAGCGTTTTCTCTCCTATTTCGTCGGAAGTTGTGTCGCTGGGGGAGGCGACGACCCAGCAAGCGGTGGCCATTACGGGCGAGGTCACGGGGCGGGACTACGCGGGCAGGCGTCCGGCGCGGGCGTCTTACGCGGCACGGGTTCTGCTCGTGGCGTGCGGTGCGCTCGCGGCGCTGGCGGTCGCGGGGGCGATCCACGCGGGCGGCGCGGGCCTCGCGGGCGGCGCGGGCCTCGCGGGCGGCGCG
>CAMCKZ010000113.1 GCA_945875545.1 Polyangium aurulentum
CGCGCACGAACGAGGGTCGGCACGCCCAGCGAGACCGGGATGAGGCTCTCGACGAAGATGTCGTTGGCGCTCTTCGTCGAGTCGTCACGCAGACGACTCCCCGAGACAACGATGCCCACGATGCGTGCTGTCGAGAACGGCCGCGATGGCGTTCTGGCGGCCGGTCCCGCGGACGCTGGGGCCCAAACTCACGTAATCGCGCCCCGTCTGCCGATTTCATCCCACGCGCGGGCGTTATAGGCCACGCGCAAACGCCGAGTTCTTCCATGCCAATCAAACGTGTTCTTCCCGCTCTCTCCCGCTTCGCCCTTCTAACACTCAGCGCAGGCTGCACCGTCTGGGCCGACATCAAACCCTCCGAGCTGCCCAAGATCAGCACTATTACCGTGGCCCCGGCGGTCTCGCAAACCACCGGCAGGTCCGAGGTCCTCGCCATGAGCATCGCCCGGGTCGAGCGGACCGATGGCCGCGTACTTGAGGTCCTCGGGCGGCCCGACGCCCGGGTGAGCTGCCGCGGCCAGGAGCGGGTGTATGAGCACCCAGTGGTTTCGACCCTCGAGGGGCAAACCATGACGATTTCCTCAGCGAACTACGCGAAAACGACGTGCGAGCTGTCCGACCTCTCCAGCGTCCAAGTGGTCGACGTCGCAGCCTCGAATACACGAGCCTGGATTCTATACTTCACCCTCTTGCCCGTCGTGCTGCTCGCAACGTACGGCGTCACGCACGCCGCCATCGACTCCGCGAAGTAGCGACCGCCCCGGGCGCCACGCGAAAGCCCATGGGTCATTTTCCCCAGGCATGACCATTTTCACCACAATTACGCTCGAGCGATGCGATGACGCCATCGGCCACATCCACAACTCTGCGGTAGTCGGCGGAGGACGCCCGCGTTTCGCGATACATATTGACGTTCGCCTGCACTGTGGCTCGGCAGTTCTTCGGTAGACCTGTCTCGCCGTAGGTCGGTGTTGCGTTCGGATCGGAGCCGCTGCAGGCCGCGAGGGTAAGGCCTGCGAGAAGATTTCGTATGCCATGACACATTCGACGCACATTAGTATGCGGGCCGCGAGGCTGTCGTGTCTGTTTGCCGCTTTCCGCGGCAGGATTGGCGTGACGACCGTCGCCCGCTCGCTTGCGCTCTCAGTGGTGATGCAGCCGGTCAACGCCGGGGTGCGTGGCATCGCCGGGTTCGTGACGCGTATTTTCGCTCTCTTGCTTACCGTCGCCGGCGGTGAACGATAGCAACATATCTTTCGAATAAATAAACTGTTCGCGGCTGTCGTACGGTACCGCGTGCATTCCCGTATCCATGCGAATGGCGTCGCAGGGGCAGGCCTCCACACAATAGCCACAAAATATACAGCGTAGTTCGTCGATCACGAACTTGACCGGGTATTTTTCATAGCCGCGCCGCGAATCACCGCTCGCGTACTCGCCGGCCTCGATGTAAATGCATTGAGCCGGGCACGCGGTGCTGCAGCACATGCAGGCCACGCATCGAACCGACTCATCGGCGCGCTGGGTAAGGCGATGAACACCACGAAATCGCTCGGGATACAGACGCCGCTGCTCCGGATACGCAATCGTCGTGATGCCGACGTCGAAGCGGTTGATTACCGGATCGGGGCGTTCGTCACGAATCATGTCGCGGATATTCGTAAAGAAATGCTTCATCGAGACGCCAACACCTTTGACGATCTCCGGGAGGTACGATTGCGTCGCGAAGGTCTTCACAGGCCTAGAGACGGGCACCGCACTCACGGACTCGGTGCGCTTCTTTGGAAACGTATGACCTAGCGTTTGCATGGGGATAATGTCCTCTTAGAGCTTAAGCCTGCATCGGAGATTGAGGCGATTTGCCCGCGCTGCGCACGAGTTCCGCCGACGCGCCAATGATGCGAGGATCTTTGGTGCGCGACCGAAAGAGGCCGAAAACGGCGGACCCTACGAGGAACGTGACCAGAACGGCAACGAAACCTTGGGTGGCGTCGCCGACCAACTGCAACATATTCCCGACGAACGGCGGGGCCATATCGAGGAGGAGCCACACAACGCCGGTGACGAAAATGTTGGCGAGGGAAACGGGCAGCAGCACCTTCCAGCACAATCCCATCAATTGGTCGTAGCGAAACCGCGGGAGGCTCCAGCGAACGAAGGTTTGTATCCAGCAGAGGGTCAGGGTTTTAATGAAAAATGCGAGCACGCCGAAGACCGTGACCACCAAATGAGGCAGCGGCAACTGGGCCAGCATGCCCTCGCCAAACGCGATTGTGATTCCGTCGCGGTGGACGAACGGAAGGCCCCAGCCCCCCAAAAATACCGTGACCACGAGCATGGAACTCGTGACAATTTCCATGTATTCCGCGAAATAGAACATTCCGAACTTCATGCCCGAGTATTCCGTAAAATACCCCGATACAAGCTCACTCTCCGCCTCCGGAAGATCGAACGGTATGCGCTTGGACTCGGCCACGAGCGCGGCGAAAAAGATGAAGAACGCCACGGGTTGAACAAAAATGCCCCACGCGTGCTCGCTCTGCCAGCGGACCATGTCGCCGAGACGAAGAGTTCCGTAAATCATCAGGGCGCCAACCACCGAAAGGCCCAAGGTGACTTCGTACGAAACCATTTGGCTGGAGGCCCGCAGTGCGCCCATCAAAGAAAACTTGTTGTCGCTCGACCACCCGCTAATCGCCGCCGAAACAATGCCCTGACCCGCCATCGCGAAGACGAACAGCAGGCCGATATCGAGGGACACAATCTGCAGGTCGATGGGCTGAAGGCCCGTGCGCGGATCAAACGTGCACAGGCCCGAGCGCGCAATGTTCGGCAACTGTGTGACATTACCCACGGTTTGAATCAATGCGTCAGGACAAACCGTGTCGCCGAAAGGGATGACCGCCACCAGGCACAAGACGGGAATCATTGCCAATATCGGTGCCAAACTGAAGAGCAGTTTGTCCGCCTTGGGAGGCATAAAATCTTCTTTGAAGAAAAACTTAACGCCGTCTGCGGCAGGGTGCAAAAGCCCCCAAAGACGAAGTTCAAATTTTCCAATCTTGATGACCGCGCGATTCGGCCCGACGCGGTCTTGGATCATCGCCGACTGACGGCGGTCGACCCAGGTAAGAATTCCTCCGACGTTGAAGAGAAACCCCACCATGATCAGAATCTTGGGGATTGCGTAAAGAATGTAGTTTGGCATCAACCCCTCACTCGGCCACGGTCGTGGACATCGTCACTGGCAATTTTCCGCGAACCTCTTTGAGCTTGGTCCACCCGGTGGTGAAGCCCAACGCGGCGGCGATCTTGGAAATAACCTCCCAGCCGGGCCGCGCACTGCCGCGAGGCTCGAGGGCCTTTTTGGCTACCTGAGCGGTGCCGTGTTGGTTAATGTACGTGCCGCTGGCCTCGGCCCATCCGCAAATCGGGAACACAATCCCTCGGCCTTCGCTGACAAACGGGTTGCTCGCCGAACTGAGGTAAATGGTTGTGTCGAGGCGGCCCGCGAGCTTCGCGGCGACGGCTGCGTCGTCTGCATCGTTCGCGAGCACAATGAGACGCGTGACCACGCCGCCTGCCACCGATTGAATCAGTTCGTGGAGGTCTTTGGCGTGGGGAGCCAACAGCTTCACGCCATTTCTATTTGAATTCTTATCGGCGTGGATAAGAATGTCGTCGGCGTAGCCATTGGCAGCCCCGGTGAAAAACACGTGCTTCGTGCCAATGTGTGTGCGGGCAAGCTCCAACAGCGCCCAGTTGTCTTCGAGCGACGCCTGCGAAGACAGCAAAATACCGATCTCGTTCGGAGGTGTGCCGCCAAACCGCGCCTGCACTTCTTTCAACGCGGTGTCCGACGTCACGACTTGGCCCGAGACCAGATGGTCGACTGTGCGGCCCTCGCTCGTGGCGCGGTAGGTCATCATGCCCTCGTCGCACATCCAGAACTTATTGACCGCCATGTTCTCGCGAGGACGCAACCGGTAGGCGCTATTTTCCCGAGGATCGACGTCAAGGTGCGTGTTGCACCCCGTGGCGCAGCCCTGGCAAATGGAGTCGTGGGTCTTGAGAAACCATACGCGCGATTTAAAACGAAAGTCTTTTGTGGTAAGCGCGCCAACCGGGCACACGTGGTCCACCATAAAGGTATAATGACCCGTGAGCTCGCGGCCCGGTGCCACCATGATTTCGTTCAAATTGCCGCGCTCGCGCATCTCGAGGACGGGATCTTTCGCCACTTCGTCCATAAAGCGAATGCAGCGCGTGCACATGACGCAGCGTTCCGCGTCGTAGACGATGGTGGGGCCAAACTCCACAGCCTTGGGTTTATGCACGGGTTCGTCGTGCATGCGCTTGCCAAACTGCCCGTGTTCCATCCAGTAGTCTTGCAGTTTGCACTCGCCCGCTTGGTCGCAAATGGGGCAGTCCACCGGGTGATTCAAGAGCAAAAACTCTTGAACCGATTTGCGGGCCTCGGTCACGTGGGGCGACGAATTTGAGCGAACCACCATTCCCTCGGTGACCACAATCTGGCACGAGGGCTGAAGCTTAGGTTTTCTGCGCGGAACGTAATCGCCGAGGGTTGCGTCCCAATCAAGGACGTCAAGCATCATGGCGCGCTGGCCCGGGGCCGGCTCAATCTCCACGAGGCACATGCGGCAATTCGCCGCGACCGAAAGGCCCGGATGCCAGCAATAGTGGGGGATTTCCTGGCCGGCCGTGCGGGCGGCGGCGATGATGGTCTCACCTGGATTGAAGGTGATTTCGCGGTCGTCAAGCTTAAATGTTGGCATCGGAACTTCCGTGGGAGCGCTCACCGCTCAGTGGTCGCACTCGCCACCAATCATGTTAATGGAACCAAAGATCGGAACGATATCGCTAAGCATTCGACCTTGAAGCAACCGACTCAATCCGGCCGTCAGGAAAAAGCTCGGAGGCCGAACGCGCGCGCGGAACGGTGTGCCCGAGCCATCGCTGATAAGGTAAAAACCAAGTTCGCCATTGCCTGTTTCCGTGTACGAGTAGACCTCGCCCTTCGGAATTTTGGCACCCTCCATAATTAGCTTAAAGTGCTGGATGGTGCCCTCAATTGTATTGTAAACGGAGTCCTTCTCCGGGAGCATCACCCGCGGGTCGTCGCAGCTGATCGGGCCGTCGTCGGCCATGCGTGCGAGCGCCTGCTCGATGATGCGGGCCGATTGGCGGATTTCACCGAGCCGCACCAAAAAGCGGTCGAGGGTATCGCCGTTGACGCCCACGGGCACGTCGAAGTCGACCTCGTCGTACTTGAGGTACGGGTGTGTTTTACGTATGTCGTAGGCTACCCCGCAGGCCCGCAGACAAGGCCCCGTCCACCCCAAAGAAATGGCGTCTTTTGCGCTGATCTTGCCGGTGTTTTCGAGGCGATCGACGAAAATGCGGTTGTTGAGCAGCATTTTTTCGCCCTCTTCCACGACGGAAAGAATGGCGGGAATGCTGTTGCGAACGAGCTCTTTGAAGTGGGCCGTGGGCGGTTGCGCCATGCCGCCGATGCGGCCGAAGGAGTGCGTGAGCCGCGCGCCGGTCTCTTCTTCGAGGATGTCCCAGATCATTTCGCGGGCCTTGATGAACCAGAGAAACGGCGTGAAAGCGCCGAGCTCCATGGCCATTGCGCCGTCGCAGGTCAGGTGGTCGGAAATGCGCGCGAGCTCGCCGAGTGCCATGCGGTACCACTGGCAGCGGTCAGGAACGACAATGCCGCACATTTTCTCGACCGCGAGGGCGTAGCCCACGTTGTTGAGCATTGGCGACACGTAGTTGAGGCGATCAACGTACGGAAAGACCTGCGCCCACGTTCCGCGTTCGCACATTTTCTCGAAACCGCGGTGCAAATACCCAATTTGCACATCAACGTTCAGGATGGTTTCTCCCGAAAGATCGAGAACACAACGCACCGTGCCGTGCATGGCCGGGTGCGATGGGCCCATGTTGAGGCGCATTGGCTCCGAAGGAAGCTCCAGTAGGCCTTCGTCGAGTTCCAGGTCGAGGGATTCCATTTTATCTTATCTTTAGTTCGCGGCTGTCACAGCTCGGGCTTGGTCCAGTCGTTTCGCGCAAAACTCATGCCTTCGAGCGGACCGAATGGTGCGACCTTGTCGATGGTGAGCCCGGCTTCTTCGGCGGTGCGGTAGGGCACGAGGGGCTGAGCGCGATCGGCGGGGTAATCTTTTCGGAGGGGAAAACCCACGAATTCCGGGTACATCAAAATGCGGCGTAGGTCGGGGTGGGCGCGGAAGTTAATTCCAAACATATCGAAGGCCTCGCGCTCGGCCCAATTGGCAGCCAGCCACACGCCACACAGGGTGTCAACGATGGCGCCGTCGCCTTCTGCATCGCCGACGCGGGTTTTGATGCGAATGCGATGGCCCTTCGAAAGGGATAGCAAATGAATCACTACCTCGAAACGCGGCTCGCGATCCGGGTAGTCGACCGCGGTTAGGTCTGACAGCATCTCGAAGGCGCACGCGGCGTCGTCGCGCAAGAACGTGGCGATCGGAAGCCAACGCGCCGTTTCTACAACGGCTGTGTCGTCTCCCCACTGGGAATGGGTTTCGACGATGGCCGCGCCAAACACCTCTTGGAGCCTCTTAAGAACGGCAGAGCTCACTTCGCGCCCCCTTCTGGGCTGCCATCGGTACGGCGCGTACGAAGCTGCACGAGGTCGGACTGGTAACCCTGGACGGGATCAAAACGGGGCTTGACAATGGCCGGCGTTCGATCGCCCCTAGCGATTTTGTCTTGGAGGAGCATCAGGCCGTCGAGGACGGCCTCGGGCCTTGGCGGGCAACCGGGAATGTAGACGTCGCACGGGATGATTTTGTCGATGCCTGGGACGGTGGTATAGTTATCGTAAAACCCGCCCGAGCTTGCACACGTACCGAAACCGAGAACCCACTTGGGCTCCATCATTTGTTCGTAGATGCGCTTCAAGACCGGCGCCTGCCGCTGACTGATCGTGCCGATAACCCAGAGGAGGTCGGACTGGCGCGGGGAGAAACGCGGGGCCTCTGCGCCGAAGCGCGAGTGGTCGAAGCGCGGGCTCGCGAGCGACATGAACTCCATGCCGCAACACGCGGTAACGAACGGGTACTTGAAGAGCGAATATTTGCGCGCCCAGCCCAATACCGCCTCGAGGCGAGTGGTTGCGAAACCGGTTTGATTGCCGTCGAGGGTGACGGACTTCACTGGTGCATTCATCAGGTTTCCCACTCCAAAGCGCCCTTTTTCCACGCGTAGACAAGACCCACCAGTATCACGAGGAGAAAGCCCATCATGGAAGCGAGCCCCATCCAGCCGAGGGAGCGAAACTGTATGGCCCACGGGTAGACAAAAACCGACTCGATGTCGAAGACGACAAAGAGAATGGCGGTCAAGTAAAACTTGACCGAAAGGCGCACGTGCTGGGCGCCGTCGCTGTCGCTGCCGCATTCAAACGGAAGGCTTTTTTCGGCGCTCGGTTTGCTCGGCCCGAGAACGGTTGCGAGGGTAAAAAATAGTGTGGCGATCGCTGTGGCCGCCACAAACAACATGAACATCGGTGCGTAGGTCTGGACGTGCATCCGGCCTCAGGGCGACGCGAAAAGGCGCGTAGCGGGTAAGTACTTCTAGGCGTGCGCGCGGGAACTGTCAACGCAAGGGGACCACTTTCCCGAGGGAAGACTTGCCCCGCAAGGGAGCCTCAGGTGGTGATGCGTTTTCCGCCGCTGCGCACGAAAGACCGCCAGCGAAGGGCACTCGGGCCAATGGCCTTTTCGACGAGCGACAGAGAGCCTTGAAGCTCGCTCGACGGAAGGCCCAAGGCGGCGGCGCGGTCCAGGCACGCGAGGGCCGCAACGTGACGCCCTCGCTCAGCGAAACACCTGGCAAGAACCGGGAGCACCGCGGCCGCGGGTGCGCCAAAAGCGAGCGCCCGACGAAGCAATGCGATGGCTTCCCCGTGGCGACCATCATCGGCGAGGGCAGCGCCGAATCGCAAAAAACAGTCGGCCGAGGAAGCTCCCTCTGGAGCATACTGTATACCTACGCGAAATACTTCGTCGGCCAGTTCGCCCTGGCCGAGACGCACGTACGCCGTGCCGAGAATCGCGAGGGCGCGCGCGAGAAGGGTGCGTGCCTCGACGGGCAACATCTGCCCTTCTGGCGTGCGAATAAACACGGAAAGTGGACCCGCCCAGGAGCCCACGGTCGCCACGACCGACGACCAGTCGCCGCGACTTGCCGCCGACTCCGCGTCGTCGACGCGCGCAAGATCAATGGCACCTTGTTGCGTGTTCGACGCGCGCTCGAGCTCCTCGCGCACATGGCCGCGGAGCCGCGTGCGGAAGGCGTCGAGGGGCACAGCCTCGGTCCCGGCCGGACCAGAAAAACGAATCTTCGGTGGGCCATCGTTGAAAACAAGTTCGTCGAGGCGGTACCCAAAAATCGGGGCGAGCAGCACAAAGCGCACGCCGATGAAGTCTTGGGTGGCGTCGACGTCACCATCGCTCGGGAGAATCTTGGAGGCCTCATCGTGTTGCGAAATAAGAGCGATGACGAGACGCCGACGAAAGTCTGGAAGCGTGAGCCTTTGCGCCTCGCCGTCGCCGCCCGCATCGGCCCCGCCGAGGGCAAATTCGATGATCGTGTGGTCGGCATTTCGTGCATCCACGTCAAGCGAAATAATGCGCGCTCCAACGATGATCGAAAACGCAAAGAAGCTCTCGCCGAGGACGTCGCAGATCGATCGGTAGCTCGGAGTTCCCTCGGCAATTCGCTCGAGCCAGCCGTCGGTTCGAATGCCCGCAAGCGATACAGCGTTCGTCATGGTCATCATTATCGCGCTGGGACTCTCGCACGAAGAGGCTGCGTCGTCGAGGCTCACCATGGCCTTTCGTAAGCCCCCGTTTACCCGTGGCGGCAGACGTCTCGCATCGCGCACGGGCCGCAAATATCCAGGAGAAACTTCGATTCACAGCCCCCAGCCATGCCCAAATGGCAGAGCGCAAAATCGTACTTCACCGGATCGGCCGCATCAAAGTTTCGGAGCACCGCGGTGATCTCTTCGGCCATGCGCCACGATGGCGTCGAGGCGGTCGTGAACCCGAGGTTCAGCGCCAGTTTATGCACGTGCACATCGACGGGCATCAGGAGCACCGCGGGCGACACGGGCCAAAGACCTAAGTCCACGCCATCGGCAGGGCGCACCATCCAGCGCAAGTACAATAAAAGGCGCTTGGAGGCAGACCCCGCGAGCACGTCTGGGAGCAAGTGCGCGGGCCCCCGCCTGGCACCGGAGCTTGGAAATTCGCAGGCCATTCTAATTTCATCCGCGAAGGTCGCGAGGCCCTGTTGAAGGCCCGGGGCAGACGCCAAGTGCTTCGCAAACGCGCGACCGAGCGTGCCGTGTTCGCGCTGAACAATGCATGCACCATGCAACAAAAACGCGAGATCCTCTCCCTGATAAAGTCGATGGCGAAAACCGTGCATGGCCCCAACGAGACGGGCGCGGTCTTGCCCGGCATCGACCAAATTGGAGCCGAGGCGCTCGCGCACTTGCGAGAGTTTCGCGTTGATCGTGGTGGCATTTCCGAAGGCGCAACACGAGGCCACAAGGCCGGCCAATTCCTGGTCTTTCGCTGACGAAAAGCCATGGGCGAAGGAAACCGGATCGAGGCGCATGCGCGCCACCGGATCGCACGACGCACGAACGGAATCGAGGGCGGCACGGAGGCGATGGAGACGACTTGTGGCCACCTTAGCGACCGGGAGCCGAACCGCCGCCTGCCCTTTCACCTGGGGCGCAGTGGATGCGAAAGAATGATGGTCTGCTCACGACCCGGTCCGACGATCACAATGGACAGGGGACAAGCGACCTCGCTCTCAATAAAGCGCACGAAGTCAAGAGCCTCTTTCGGAAGCTCGGCGAGGTGCCTTGCGGTGCTGACATCCTGAGAAAAGCCTGGAAAATCGGCATATACCGGCGTGCAGCTTTCGAGATCGTCGACGGGAAATTCACGCGAGCGGCCCGAGGGTGTGTCGTAGGCGATGCACGCGCGAATGGTTTCGAGACCCGCGAGGACGTCGAGTTTTGTGAGCGCGAGGGAGTCGAGGCCGTTGAGGCGCAC
>CAMCKZ010000114.1 GCA_945875545.1 Polyangium aurulentum
GCAAGCTCCTTCCACCGCGATCGCGACATGCTGCCGAGGCCGTGCGCCTTCGTTTCCGGCGTGGCGACGAGGGCCCTCTGCGCCGCCGCCGCCGCATCGAAGGTTTCAAGATCCATCGCCCTATTGAGCTTGTGCATCGCGCTGTTCGCGGCCTCCGGCGCGGCCAAATACAAGGCCCACCCGGCCTGCGCTGCCCGCACAAATGAAGCGACGCGCGCGGGCTCTTTTTCGAACACCTCGCGGCGCACGACAACGACCGCGCCGTAGGGGTCGTAACCCTCGTCGGATATTGGAAATACCCTGGTCTTCGTGCCCGCCCGCGCCGCCGCCAAGGGCTCGCTCGTGAGGTAACATTGCTGCGCGTAATCGCCCTCCAAAAGAAGACGCGCAATGCCGCCGTCGTAGGGCACCACCTTCACCTTCGCGAAGCCGTACTTGGCCTTCAAAAAAAGTGCGTAGGGCAGCCCCGGCTCCATCGCCACGGTGCCACCCGCAAAAACTTCCGCGAGCGTTTTGACCCCCCGCTCCTCCCTCGTCATGAGCGCTTGCGGGCTGTGCTGGTACACCGCGAAAATGGGTACGACGTCTGCGCCACGTATGCGCGCGAGCAGCATCTCGTCTGCCCCCGTAATACCCGCGTCTGCTTGCCCCGTCGCCACCATTTGAAGCGATGGCACCCCAGGACCGCCCGCCTTAATGGTGACCGCGAGGCCCTCTTTCGCGAAAGCGCCCGTCGCCTGCGCCGCGTAAAATCCCCCGAACTCAGGCTCGGGAAGCCAGTTCAAAACCAGGGTAAACGGCTGCGTTGTCGGCTTTTGCGCCGGCCCCGCCTGGCCCTGCGAGTGGGACTTCGACCGGCAGCCCAACATTGCCACAGCAGGAACCACAACGAGGGCCACGACGAGGGCGAGGGAGGACGAGCGGGTCATCGGTGTCGCCTCCTATCAGCTTCGAGCCGATGGGTGCCACCGCCGAAGCAGCAGGTGCCCCGCGAGCTGCACACCCGCAAAAAGCGCGAGGCCGAGGGCCGACGAGCCGAGCACCGCGGCGAACAGCAAATCGGTCTTGAGCTGGCGGTAGGCGGTCAGCACCACAATGCCAAGCCCCGGGCTCTCGTCGGCGAAGCCCGCCACGAACTCGCCCACAATCGCGCCAATCACCGCGAGCCCCGAGGCCACACGAAGGCCCGTCACCGTCTGCGGCAACGCGGCAGGAATTTCGAGTTTTGTCAAGATAGAAAGGCGAGTGGCCCCGTAAAGCCGGAAAAGATCGCGTAAATTCGGATCAACAGAGCGCATACCTGAGATAGTTCCAGTAATCACAGGAAATACCGAAACAATAAAGGCTGCCACCGCCACCGCCGCAGACCCGGAGCCAAACCAAAGCACCAAGAGCGGCGCAATGGTCACGATGGGGACCGTCTGGAGAAAAAGCGTATACGGGTAGAATGCACGTTCCAGGAATCGAAAGCTTCCGAGGAGCCAGGCCGCTGCGTTTCCAAGACAGGCTGACAGCAAAAAACCGGCCAATGCGGTCATCCCGGTTTGAAGAACCGCGGCCCGAAGGAGGGGCCCGTTCTCCATCGCGGCCCGCGCAATCGCGCTCGGGGGCGGCATCAAGAAGGCAGGCACCGCGAGGGCCCGCACAAGGCCCTCCCAAAGCGCGACGAGCAGGCAGAGAGCGGCGACAGGAGGCGCAAAAAACTGAGCGAATTTGCTCATGATTCGCCGCGCAAGAGGGCAACGTGAAGGTCGGCGACGAACGATGAAAACGCCTCGGAAAAACGCAGTAAGCTCGTGCGTTCTCGGGGCAGCGGAGAGACGAAATCAGCGACCACGCGGGCGGGCCGTTGAGAAAAAACAATGACCCGGTCGGCGAGGTACGCGGCCTCTTGTATCGAGTGGGTCACGAAGAGCACGGTGATGCGCAGGTCTTGCGCGAGCGCACGCACGTCGTCGTCGAGGCGCTGGCGCGTCAGTTCATCGAGGGCAGCAAACGGCTCGTCGAGGAGGAAAAGCCTGGGTGTTCGCACGAGAGCGCGCGCGAGGGACGCACGCATTTTCATGCCGCCGGAAAGCTCGTGGGGCATCTTTTTTTCGTGAGACGCGAGGCCCACACGGGCGATGGCCGCCGCCGTGAGGTGCCGCCGGGCCTCGGGATCTATTCCCGCAAGCTCCAGAGGCAACGCCACATTTTCTTCGAGGGTGCGCCACGGAAGAAGATGAGCGTCCTGAAAAACAAAGCCCGTAGGCCCGCCGATAGGCGACCGATCGAGGCCATCTTCCACGAGGGAGACGCGGCCCGTTTGAGGCTCGTCGAGGCCCGCCGCCAGGCGCAAAAGCGTGGATTTTCCGCAGCCAGATGGCCCAAGCAAGACGGAAAACGTGCCCGCATCGAGAGACAACGAAAGGCCCGTGAACGCTGGGCGCCCTCCATCAAAACGGCGTTCGACGTTGTCGAAACGGACCGCAACCGAAGGCTCCATGACCCCGCGTTTAAGGCAAAGCCTCTAACTAGGCAAGAGCATCCTGTATATGTACGCGGGATATACCAAAATAATCACGCTCACGACCGAGGCCCAGCGGGCGTCAAATTCGGTAGGCTGGGAGTCCGCGTCAGGCAGCCGAGGCAATGATCGACACGTAGTCGCTTCAATGCTTGTCTAGAATGTTGGAGATTCTTGTGAAACGAACTGCAACCCGCGCCGCCGCGCCCGCGCCCGCGCCAAAAAAGCAGTCTGGTCTTGAAACGCCGGGCGAGGCGAAAGACAAGCGGCCTCGCGTGGCTGATTTGCCGCCAGGCGACGATGTCGGCGCGGCGGATTTGGCCCAGCGCGTGGCAGGAAATTTGCGCTCAAAACGCCGGGCTCGCGGCCTGAGTCTCGACGAACTGGCGCGATCAGCGGGCGTGTCTCGCGCGGCGCTTTCGCAGATCGAAACGTGCAAAACCAATCCCACCGTGGGCGTACTTTGGAAGATCGCGACGGGTCTCGGCATCCCGTTTGCCGAGCTCTTGAACGCCACGCCGCAGCCGTTTGCGGTCTTGCGCCGATCCGAAGCGCAGGTCCTTCGATCGCCCGACGGAAAGTTTGAATCGCGTCCCCTCGTGCCCGCCGGTGCCCTCCCGCTTGTGGAGCTTTACGAGCTGCTGCTCGCGCCGCGGTCGATTCACGCGGCGGAGGGTCACTCGCCGGGAACCCGTGAAATCATTGTGGTTCTCACGGGTAAGTTGCGCATGCGCGTCGGCGACGAGCTCGTCGATTTGCAAGCGGGCGACAGCATGGCCTTCGAGGCCGATAAGCCCCACGCGTACGAAAACCCCGGGCCCACCGATACCCGATGCCACAACGTCATTCGCTACGAGCGTTAGGCAATGGGGGGCAACGCGAGAGGTAACAGCGGGCCGTTTGCCCGGGTCCGGTGGCTCGTCGTCGGCCCCATGTTGGCGTGGGCGCAAGCTGCCGTTGGGGCTGAGCGTGGGCCGTCGAGTGTGCCGCCGAGTGTGCCGCCGAGTGTGCCGCCCACTACCGATTTTCACGCGCCGAAAAAAGCGACATCGCCGGTTTCACAGCCCCGGGCAACTCTCTTGATCGTAGGAGATTCGCTGGTCGGTGGCCCGTTTGCGTTGGCGCGCATGCTGCGCGAAAAACTTGCTGTCGAGGGCGTGCGCGTGGCGCAAGACACCTGGGTCGGCGTGGGCGTGCAGCGGTTTGCGCGCGACCGACGCCTGCGCGACTTGATGGTGATTTACAAGCCGCGGTGGGTCGTCGTGGTTCTCGGCACCAACGACTACGCGCTGCCGTCGCCGGATCGCGCGGTTCCGGCCATTGAGCGCATCGTGAAAACCGTGAGCGCCCAGTCGTGCGCGTGGGTCGGCCCGCTGGTGCCGAACGATACGGGTATTGTGCATGCAATTGCCGCGCACACGAGTCCGTGCGTGATGATTGATTCGCGCCGATTTGGGGTGGCAACCACGCGCGACGGCGTTCATCCCACCATTGGTGGATCGCGCTTTTGGGCTGAAAATGTGCTGACGACCCTGCGGGAAGCGGGCTGGAATTTTAACCCTGCCCCGGAGTCTTCAGGCGCAAGTCACGAAGACGCGGGCGGCTCTCGGCTGTAGCCCGTGCCGTAGTCGTAGTCGTGAACGTCAGGCTGGTCGGGGTATCGCGGGGAGTTGCATCCGGCGTTCGCCCCCGCGCGATTGAAAAGTAGTCAGTCGAGGTCGGCGCAGCAGCGAAAGCCCGTGGAGTAGTCGTGGTACGCGAATTCGTGGGCTGCCGTGCGGTAGCCGCAGCCGTCGCCATTTTGCGTAACGTCTTGGTAATACCCGCCTAAAAACGTGCCGTCCGGGTCGTCGATCCACTCGTGCAGATTGCCGACCATGTCGTAGACGCCGTAACCATTGGTGCATCCTGCATGCGATCCGGTGGTCGCAAGCGTGCCCTCGTATTGGTTCAGAGCCGGCGAGTTCATCACGGGCCACGACCACACATCTTGGCCGCGGGGCATTTCTTGAGGCAGCGAAAAACGAAACGAGATGGCGTCGTGGGTGCGCACCGAGGCCAGGTAAAGCGTGATGGGACTCTTGCCCTGATCGTTGCAACGCCCGGGCTCCGCGGTGCTGCCGTAGCTCCACGTGGCCTTTTCGGGGCCTGCGCAGGCCTGCCGCCATTCGGGGCCCTTGCAGAGGCGTTTGCCTGACGCCGCGCACGCTCGCTTGGCCTGCTTGCCGCTGATGTACCCTTGCGGATGGCGCCCGGCGACAGAGACTGCGCGGACCGATTGGCCGTTGACGGGCTCGTAAGGCGAGTGAAAAACCTCGTCGCCGCCCGCGGACGGCTCCACGAGCGAGCCCTCAAAACGGTCGACGCAAAAACGACCCTCGACGGAAACCATTCCGGCGCGGCAACCGCCAACGCCCGAGGACTCGGCGTCGGTCATGCGGCCTGGCGCGAAAATAATTGGCGTGCCGATCTCGAAGGTGACATCGCCGCCGTCGTCGTCGTCGGTATTTTCAGCGGTGCCAACGCCGACGGATCGCGCTGCCAACGGCCGGCGTGTTACCGTGGTTTTTGCCACGCCGCGGCTACGTTGCGCCGGGCTGACCCGCGGTTCGCTCAACATGCCTCGCGGCTCTGGCGCTGGAACCTGCGAGCATCCGCCCGTGCCCAACGACGCCGCCGACGCAAAAAGCGTCGCGAGGGTGCCAGCCAGGGGGAGGGAAAAATGCGGTCGTGTCATGCAGCGCGGGAGCGAGCAGCTATGACGCAGGTGTCATAGTGAGGCAACGGGAAAGCGCATAAAAGGGCATGAATTATGTGCCGTTTACTCTTGACAATCGCGGTGTTTGGTTTTTTCCCCGTATGTTTCTTGGCGAAGAAGTTGGCCAACGGCGAGGCCTTCGGCACCGATAGGGGCGTGCGCACGACCCACCGAATCTACTTGTCGCCGGGGATGTTCGGCTTCGGGCGGCTGGCGTCGTACGACTATTTTGAGCACCTCGAAGCGGGCCTTATCGAGCGATTCTCGGAATGCGGGGCCATCGCCGAGGTTCACGTCGTGGACGTTCCGCCGACCGCATCGATTCGGCGTCGCGCGGCGCGCCTCGCCGACCTCGTGGCGCGCACCTGCAAAGATTCGCGCGGGCCGATCCACCTGCTTGGCCACTCGACGGGCGGGCTCGATTGCCGCATCGTTTCGTCTCCCAGCGTGCATTTGGGCGTGGATCGCGATGTTTTGGGCTGGGTTGATCGCCTCGCAAGCGTCACGCTTCTTTCAACGCCGAACCACGGAACGCCTCTCGCGACATTTTTCGCCACGGCCAAAGGTGCGCGGCTCCTCTACGCCCTGAGCGCCTTCACTTTCGTGCTCTTGGCTCTCGGAACGCCGCCTCTGACGATCGCAAGCCAGCTCGTGGTTTCGGTGGGCCGCATCGATCGGCAGCTCGGAATGCAGATCGATTTACTCGAGTCTGTGACCGACAAGCTTCTCGCCCTTCTCGACGCCAACAGGTCGCGGGAAGTGCGAAGTTACCTCGACGCCATCAAGGGCGATCAAGCAGCGATTATTCAGCTTACACCCGAGGCCATGGACCTCTTTCAGGCGGGAATAAACGACCGTCCGGGGGTGCGTTACCAGTCGGTGGTGGCCATGGCACCGCTTCCGAAAATGAAGACCGTTGCCCGCAGCGTGCTCAGTCCTTGGCGCGTGCTGAGCTACGCGATTTTTTCGACCATCCACACGCTGACAAGCCGCGTGGATGAACGCTACCCGTGCGCCGCCCAACGCCTCGAACCCGAGGCAGAACGCATTCTAGCCGCGGCGTTTGGAGCCATGCCCGACATGAACGCATCGGACGGCGTCGTGCCCATGCGCTCCCAAATACACGGGCGCATTGTTTGGGCCGGCCTCGGGGATCACCTTGATGTTATTGGACATTTTAGAGGCAAGCGCGATGGCCTGCACCGCGATTGGCTCTCCTCCGGCGCCCGCTTCAACGAAGAGCGATTCACCCGCATGCTCGACGCCATCGTGGCGGGAATGCTTGAAGGCGCCGCCGCCAAGAAAGATGTCAAGGCGTAACAATGCCCCTCTGGATGGTGTTTGCCACCTTCGTCGGCACGGGTCTTTTGCTCGTGCCCATCGTGTACAATGCGTGGTTCGAGGGCTACGTGGCGGAGCGCCGTCGCCGCACCGAGGAGCTCGTCGCGAAGGCCGTTCGAGACGAACACGACGCCAAGGGCGAACCTCCGCTACACTAAAACAGCGCGCGTCCTTCATCACCGGAGATCCCATGCCCCGCCTCTTTGCAGTCATCGGAAACCGCAGCGATTTCAGCCGACGGGTCCTCGCGGGTGCCGTCGGGAATGCCAGCGTTTCGGGTGCGGGCGGAGCGTCTTTGGCTTGGGGCATCGGCATGCACGATGGCGGCGAGGTCCTCTTGAAACGGCGCCCGATCGACGAACGCCCGTGCATCGAAGTGCGCTCGCTCTTCTCCGATGCGCGGGCCGAGGTTCTCGTGGGTCAGGTTCGTCGGCCGGAGGTCGGTGCAAACTGCACAGAAAATACGCAGCCGTTCCGCTACCGCCAATGGCTCTATGCGCAAACGGGAACCCTCGCCGCCATTCAATCGATTCGTGGCGAACTCTTTGCGAATTTGCCTGAATTCTTGAAGTCAGTCATCGCCGGGCAAACCGACGGCGAGCTCTTTTTTGCCACCGCACTTTCGTTTCTTCGCGATCAGAGCTTGCTCGATATGGGCGCCTCGGCGACCTCGATCGGAGACGCGCTTCGTTCGTGCTCGCGGCTTTGCGCAAGCCTCGCAGAGCAAACGGGCGCGAGCCCACTGCCGATGAATCACCTCATGGCCGACCCGGATCGCGTGGTGGCTTTGGTGGAGCGGCCCGGCGCGTATGTGCGCGCGTTTACTGCGGCGAGCGACTTCGAAGAATGCCTGGACGACGTCGACGAACTACGACGCCGCGCGGTGGACTTCAGCCGCTTGCAATTTTTTGCCTTCGCGAGCGACTTCGACGAGCCGCCGGCGCATCACGCGTGGCGACCCGTGCCGCCGGGAACGGCCGTGGTGATGACGCGCAAAGGCATCGAACTGCTCGCGTAGACGGCTCGCGAAAACGGGCCGCGTAAACGCCTTAAGCGCGGGCTTTTGGAAGCTGGATTTTCGCTTCTTTGGGGTGCCGTTTGTAGAGCAGAAATGTTCGACCCAGCGTCTGCACCAACGTGGACTGCGAGGCGGTCGCAAGCTCGCTCGCGACCTCGTGACGGTCTGCGGGCGCTTCTTGCTGAACCCGTACTTTGATGAGTTCGTGGACCAAAAGAGCGCGGTCTGTTTCTGCCGCCAGACCCGAGGTAACGCCTTCTTTTCCTACGAAAATCACGGGCGACAGGTGATGGCCCAAGGCGCGAAGAAAGCGCAGAACGCGCCCGGGGTAGGTGACGGCCGAAGGGGCCTGGGGTTTCGTCATGGCGATTCTCTTTTCGGATGCGAGGCCTTTACGAGGCCGGACTGCGCATCGACCACGGTGACGGGGCCAAAGAAACGCAAATCGTCAACGATGGCGTTGGCATCGCCGGCAACCACGACGAGAAATGGGGCAGCAAATAGCGCGTCGGCGACCGCACGAACCTCTATTTCGGGAACCGAGGCGAGGGCAGCCCGCTCCCGGGCGAGGCTTCCGGTGGTCAGACCGAGGCGCCATTCTGCGACCGCTTCGCCCAGAACCGCGGACACGCTTTCGAGCAGAACAAGGTCGCTGTCGCGGAGGTAACGCCGCATGGAATCAAGCTCCGTCGGACGAAATCCGCGCACGCGCAGGAGCTCCATCTGCGCGAACATCGCGGCGATCGTCTCGCGGGTGCTGGAGGTCTTTGTGCCCGCATAAAGCGCAAACGGCACGGGCCCTTCTGCACGGGAAAACGCTCGTGCCGACGTGCTGTAAGCAAGGCTTTTGGCCTCACGAATTTCACTAAAAAGGCGCGACGATTCACCTCCACCAAGGACGCCCAGGGCCAAGGAAAGGGCCGGCCATTGCGCGTGCGCGCGCTCGTGAGAAAAGCGTGCAATATACACGTCGCTCTGAGAGCCCGGTTTGTCGAGAACGAGCACTCGGGTCTCGGATGGCGGTGCGGAGACGGGGCGCGCGGAGGTGAACAGCGCAGGAGACGCGCGCTTCGTCCACGGACCAAAGTACTTGGCCATCACGGCGCTCGATTCGCTCTCGGGGATGCGCCCCCCTAGAAAAAGTTTCGCATTCAAAGGCGTAAAATACGTTCGCCAATGCTCGGCGGCGGCCTCGATGGTGACCTTCTCCAAATCAGTCGCGCGGGTGCCAAAATAGCCGTAGCGACTACCATCAGTATACAGCGTATGCGCTATGGCTTGTGACGCCACATAGCGGCCACTTGAGAGCGACAGCGCGCGGGCTTCGTCCACCATGCGGGCGCGTATTTTCCTGAATTCCGCCGGGTCGAGGGCCGGTTCGGAGACGATCATCGCCAGCAGTTCCGCCGCCTCGGCCCAGTGCGACAGGGTCGCGGAAATGGAAAAAGTCGTGACGTCTGCGCCCACATCGACGCTCAGATCGGCGCCAAGGGCTTCAATGCGCTCAAGCAGCGCGCTCGATCCAAAACGCTTCGTGCCGCCATCTTTCAAAAGCTCGGCTGTGAGGGCGGCGACCGCGGGCGTTTTTCCTTCGCCGTTTCCCGAGCGAACCACGAGGCGAATCTCGACGATAGGCAGCGATCCAACCGACACAACGCTCGTCTGAAGGCCGTTTGGAAGCGTCGCGTGAAGAGTCGCGGGCACGGGAACGGGGCGAGCCTCAAGGGGCCCTGGGGGCTCAAGAACCGGTGCCACTTCGGCGACGGGCGCAGGTGGTGTTTGTGCGGGGGCTGCAACTTCCGCGACGGGCGGATTGGCGCTGACCGAGGTTGCCGCCGGGCCCGGTTCGGTGATCATGCGTACGCGGGTCTTCGGCGAGAGCCACTTGCGTACGGCCCTGGAAATATCCGCGGGACGCACGCGAAAAAATCGCTCGAGATCTTTCTCGTAAGTGGATGCATCGCCGGTCCGCAGCTCGTGGGACGACAGCGCCAAGGCCCGATGGAGATTGCTTTGGATTCCGTGGACGAGCGCGGCTTCGAGGCGCACGAGGGCTTTGAGAACCTCCGCGTCCGTGGGGCCGCCCGTGCCGAGGCGATCGACCTCGCGGCTCAGGGCGGCTTCAGCCCGAGCCAAAGAAATGCCCGTCGCGAGGGTGGCGCTGACAGAAAAAAGACTCGGTCCACGCCGGTCGTCGACGGAGGCGTTGACCCCGATGGCGACGCCGCCCTCGCGCACCAAAATACGTTCGAGGCGGGAACTCTCGCCGTCGCTCAACACCGCTGCGGCGAT
>CAMCKZ010000115.1 GCA_945875545.1 Polyangium aurulentum
TCGACGCCGAAGGCCCGGGGCAAGGGGCGTTCCCCGATCGCCTGTGCCTCCTCGTGATTAGCGCCGGCGGTGCCGTCTCCGTGGTCGATCCTTTTCGCGTCGACGTCCGGCTGCTTGCCCCGGAATTTTCGCGCCACGACCGGCCCCTCGTGGTGCACGATGTGGCCTACGACGCGCGCCTTTTTGGCCTCTCGCGTCTTCCCCTCGGACTTGTACACGACACCGCGGTGGCAGCTTCCATGCTCGGAAAACCGAAAACGGGGCTGGCCAGTTTGGCGCTGGAACTGCTGGGCGTCACCGTTGACAAATCGCTTCAAGCAAGCGCCTGGGCGCGGCGTCCGCTCGATGCGCGCGCCATGGCCTACTTGGCCGGCGACGCCGAACTGCCTCTCGCGATCCACGCCGTCCTTTGGGCCGCGGTCGAAGAAGTCGACCTCCTCGACGAGGTGCTAACGGAGACCGCGTACCGTATCAATAAAGCGTATGCCGACGCTGAGACCAGCATAATTCCAGGGTGGTGGAAGCTGACCTCCGCTCGGGGGTTGAACGACCGTGCGAGACGATGGCTGCGCTCTGCATGGATCGCGCGCGACGCTTTGGCCCGCAAACGCGATCGGGCACCGGCCCTCTTCCTCCCGAACGACGAACTCGAGGCCCTGTGCCGGAGGGTGCCCAGCGACGCGCACGAACTCCGGCAGATGCTCCAGGGCCGCGCCAAAGATGCGGCCCTCGTGGCGGCTCTCCAGCAAGCATTGGCGTGCGCCGACGACGCGATTCCAGAGGCCGAGCGTGAGCAGCTTGAGGCGGCCCTTCCGAGCGGCACAGAACGTGAACGGGGCAAGCAACGCCGCAAGCGTTTGAACGATTGGAGAGGTGTGGAATCGCGGACGCGCGGCGTCTCGGAACTAGCCATTTTGCCTGGTCATTTGGCGGATCGACTGAGCGCGATACCGAACCTTGGGCTCGTAGAAGTCGCGGCGATTGCCGGCATGGGAACCCGGCGCGCGGAACGTTACGGCAGCGTGCTCATGGGCCTGCTCGAGGATCGATGAAAGAGAAGGCATCACTCTTCGTTGTGGCCCCGGATGCCGCGAGCGACCACGCGATCGCCCGCGTACTTGATCGCCTGCCGCGCATGCCTTTGGCGGGCCTTGGCGGCGCGGCGCTGGCGGCGATGGCCCGCGGTCGCGGATCGATTTCTCTCGCGAGTGGTCGGCGCGCGGTACCCGAATTTCAGAAGGCGGAGTGCATCGCGTCGGCGCAAAAAGAGCGGTGCTTGGCGGCTGTCGTGGCGTCGTGCGAAGACTGGAGTCTCGAAGCCTCGGTGCGTCTTCGCGCGAGGGGAATTCCAGTACTTCTCTACCGCGTTACCTTGGCCCCGATAACCGTCGCACCGGAGCGTTTGCGCGCAGCTTTTGATCGCGTCGCGACACCGCTTCTCGCCGAACTCGAGTACCTTCGCAGCGAGGGCCTCGATGCGCACGGCGTCGCGCATCCATCGGCCGAAGTGACGCGCCTCGACCGAAGTACCGCGCGCACCTCGCTGAATCTCACGCCCCTGGCGGAGACGATCGCGATTCTGCCCGGGAGCCGCGCGGAGCAAGCGGGCAGCCTCACGCCGCTGCTTCTCGACGCTTACGAACGACTGCGGCAAGAGCGCGGGGCCGTCGATGCGCGCGTTCTTTTGGCACCGAATCTTCCTCCGAAAACGGTGCGCTGGATTGAAAAGTGCGCTGCACATTTTGGTGTCGAAACTTTTCAGGTTGATCCCGCACTAGGAGCGATTTCCCTGCTTTCCGCCTTCGATGTGGCCCTCGTTCCGCCCGGAACGGCGTCGCTCGAGGCCGTTCTCGCGGGCGTTGCGCCGCTCATCGTTCACGTCGAGTCGTATAAAAAAGCGTTGCCCGACGCCATCGCGCGGTTGTTCGGCAACGATCGCACCATTCGTCAAACCGATCGCGACGGCCGCGCGTCCATCGTCGTGTCGCCGCTTGGTGGTCCCCGCCTCGCCGATGCCCTCGGTGCCATCCTCGACGAACGCGAAGAGTACCTCGCGGCGCTGCAGCCTCTGCGCGACCGCCTCTTGGAGGGTGCGCATCCCGCCGACCGCGTCGCCACACTTTTGCGCCCATGGCTCGTTCGCACCGGGGTTCGGGCCACCGTCATTTAACTCAGCGCGTGCACGCGGCCCAAGAGGTCCAGCGTGATCGTTTTGCGGCCTATTTCCTCGCCGTTCACCGTGACCGTCGCGGCTCCGGGGCCCACGCACGCGGGGCAACCGAAGACGCACGGGCACCCCTCCACGAGCTTGCGCGCCCGAGCGATGAGAGTGTCGCGGTCCTCAAAAATGCGCTCCGAAAGACCCGTGCCGCCGGGCACATGTTCGTAAAGAAAGAGCGTCGGATCGTACTCGGCGCCCGCCGAACCCGTCGACAATGTTCCGTCTGGTGCAGCTTCGCCAAGCGTCGTCGCGAGGTCGCGCGGATCGCACATCAGAGCCAACGTGCTCACGGTCTCGAGGCACACGCCGAGGCCTCGCAGACCATCGACGACCGCCGCTCGCCCGTAGGGCAATGCCTTCGCGAGCGACGCGGGAAGAATGAACCAGCAGGCCGTGGTGTGAAGCTCGATTTCAGGCAGGCGAACCTCTCCGTACCCAGCATTTTCGTGGGTATTGAACTTCACCTTTTTGTAACCGACGACCTTCTCCGTCACCGCCACCTCGCCCCAACCCGCGTGCCACAAGTGCTCGGCGGCGGCGGCCACCATCGGCGTCTCGGACTCTTTCTCGAGGACCGAAACCCGCACGTAGGTCATGGCATCCGTGAAATAGTCGGGCTTTACCTTACGAACATACGCCTTATGGTTTTCGTAATCGAAGCGTTCGACCTGCCAGGTTTCGCCATCGTGTTGATAAATGGCTTGCTCGTGGAGCATCGTGTGCGAGGCCTGCCAATCGAGCTCGGCGATGGTTTTATCTTTTTCCACATCGACGATAACGACGTTGTCCCAGCCCGTGGAACGCAGGCTCACGTGGCTCGCCGGGTACGCATCGGCCGCCCAGTGAAAGCGGCCTCCCGCCTCGTGCAATAGTTCATTTTTCGCGAGAAATCGCAGGGCTTCCAGCGTTTCATCGGCCTCCAAAACAGCGTATCGCTCGCCCACCGCGAAGGGCAATTCGAAGGCGGCGCACTTCAAATGTTGGAGAAGAATTTCGACGTTCGCCGGGTCGATCAGGGCCGCTTCCACGGGCCGACCGAGAAAAAAATCCGGTTCGCGGCACAGGTACTGATCAATCGGTGCGCTCGACGAAACCAAGACACACAAGGCCTCTTGCGACCGGCGTCCCGCCCGACCAAACCGCTGCCACAGCGCCGCCACACTGCCCGGGTAACCGGCGCAAACCACCGCCTGAAGCTCGCCAATATCGATGCCCAGTTCGAGGGCGCTCGTGGAGACCACGCAGAGAAGTTCGCCGTCGCGAAGCTGCTTCTCGATCCCGCGTCGCTCCGCGGGAAGGTAGCCGCCGCGGTAGCCCATCAATCGCGATGGATCGACGTATTTTGCCACGCGTTCACGCAGGTAACGAAGCATCACCTCGACGTTGTTCCGCGACTGACCAAAGACAATTGTGGGCACTCCGGCGAGCACAAGATCCGCCGCGAGTTTGACCGCTTGTTTGACGTAGCTCGCCCGAATTCCGAGCTCCGCGTTGACCACGGGGGGATTGTAAAGAACGACGCGCCGGCCGCCCGTGGGTGCCCCGTTGCGGTCAACGAGAGCCACTTCCGAGATGGGCACGCCAAGCATGCGCGCGGCGTGTTCCCGGGGATTGCCGATGGTGGCCGTGGCCATGATGACCGTCGGATTCGATCCATGAAAACGCGCCACGCGAAGGAGCCTCTGAAGGACGTGGCTCACGTGTCCCCCGAAGAGACCTTTGTACGTATGCATCTCGTCCACGACGATGGTCTTGAGGTGCTGAAATGTTCGCGCCCACTGGGTATGGTGGGGCAAAATTCCCGAGTGAAGCATATCGGGATTGGTGAGCAAAATTCCTGCTTTTTCGCGCGCAACCCGCCGCGCATCGCCGGGCGTATCGCCGTCGTACACGATAGCCGATCCCGCGCCGCGCCCCGCAAGCGCAGCGTCTTCGAGCATGCTCCGCAGGGCTGCCTCTTGGTCACGAGACAGTGCCTTGGTGGGGTACAAATACATCGCCCGGGCGTCGGGATCATCGGCGAGAGTTTGGAGCACGGGCAGGTGGAAGCAGAGGCTCTTGCCCGAGGCCGTGGGGGTTGCCACGACGACGTGCTTTCCGCTCATCGCCTGCTCAAACGCCTCCACTTGATGCGTGTAGAGCTCATGTATTCCGCGCCGTGCCAGCATCGCGCGCAGAAGTGGATGGAGAGCCGCGGGCACCGGCCGACACCGGGCATCACGGGCTTCAATCGGCACCTCGAGCACCACATTGCGCGCCACGGAGCCATGCTCATGCCACTGCGCAAGAACTGATTCGAGGCCTTGGGGCCGTGACCATGGGGCTGTGGGCATTGACATTACCTCGTATCGCAAAGGGGCAAAAACGCTGCGTGAAACTACGCGCGAAGCCTGCGAAGTCGCTGGGCCGCGTGCCCTAGGGCCTCGACGGACGACACGTCCAACACCTCGGTGCAGCGCGGCGCATAGCGCGCCATCGCCGAGTCGCCGGTGTTCCACTGGGACCGGGGCTCGGCGCAGAGCCACACGAGGGCCCGCGCGCGGCGGCGCAGGTTATCGAGGTACTGCGCGCCGTCGTCAGCCCAATTTGTGCGCCCATCTCCGAGGATTACCACGGTCGAACGCTTGTCGATCTCGCGGCCGTAACGCTCCACGAAGAGACGCAGGACGCGGCCGTAACTCGAGTTCTCGGTCACGGGAACAACTGCGCCCGAGGCAATTCGCCCGCGCGCGTGCGACGGCGTGCAGAGCTTCAAAAGCGAGGTTGCCTCGCCGACGTCGCGCACAAATACAAACGAGCGCGTACCCGAAAAAACAATCTGTGTACTCTGCATGAACTCGAGAAGCAGCTCGGACGTTCCGCGCACCGAGTCGGAGATGTCGCACAGCAAAAACAATTTCGGCTTCGTGCGTCTGCGGCGCCGAAAAACTTGTTTGATGGGCACGCCGCCCATGCGGAAAGAGAGTCGAATCGTGCCCCGTGCATCAAAGGTTCCGCGGCGCGCAAGTCGCCTTCGCACGCGCTCGGCACCGGCCATTTTATCAGCAATTAACCTGACGGAACGGCGAATCTTGTCCCGGTCATCGGCGGGAATATTTCCGAGATTTCGTGTCGCCAGCTTTTGTTCCCGGGACTCCTCACGGGTCGTCATGGCGCGGCGACGGGCATCCACCATGGCACGCACGTCCACTTCGGCTGCTTGCACCTCGGCCTCAAGAGCGTCGGCCACCGCCGCCCCGCGTTCGGCCCCAAAGGCGTCGATGAACCGCGTGCGCAGTGCGCCCAAGGCATCTTTTGCCCTGCGAATACCCACGACTGCGCGGGCGCGCTCGACGGCCCAACCCCGGGCGACGCTGCCCGATGCGGCTTCGACGACGTGGCCCGCCAATCCGAGGAGGCGATCAAATGCGGCACCGCGGCTGACCACCGCCGTGACGCCGCCAGCGCTCTCGTCTGCACCCGCGTCGAGGGTGGCCAAAAGCGCGCGCACTTCGCCAATTTCGGCGAGGCTCAGGCCCTGCCTCTCGAGACGCTCGAAGAAATCTCCGCGAAGCCGCTCACCTGAAAAAAACCTATCAAAAACGCGTTCAACTACGGCCACGTTGTCCCGCTCTTTTGCCATCACGGCCACAAATGCATGGCGCAGCGGGGCCTGCGCGCGAAGGCCCACCGCATCGACCGCGTGGAGCCAATCGATGACCTGAGACGGCGCTGCCGCCACGCCCGCACGGCGAAGGCTCCACACAAGCTCACCGAAGAGCTTTGGGAGTGCATGCGGGTCGATAGCTTCGTGCACGATGTTATTGACAAGCACGGCAAAACGGCTACATCCAGCCTTCCCTTCGGCACCCATAGCTCAGCTGGATAGAGCACCGGTCTACGGAACCGGTTGTCGGAAGTTCGAATCTTCCTGGGTGCGCTCGAAAAGCAACAAAAGGTTACTCCGGTTAGGCATGGCAGCGCGCGATGAACACTACATCGGGCGCTGTTTGCATTTGGCGGACCTCGCGGCACAGCGCGGAGAAGTGCCCGTCGGCGCGGTCATCGTCGACGCCGGCGGTGACGTCGTCGCCCAAGGAATGAACCTTCGTGAGACCGCCTTCGATGCCACTGCGCACGCAGAAATCGTAGCAATTCGAGCCATTTCCGCGCTTCGCCGCCGCTGGCACTTGAACGGCCTCACGCTCTACGTCACCCTCGAGCCTTGCATCATGTGCGCCGGCGCCCTCGTGCAATCGCGCATCGCCCGCGTGGTCTACGGGTGCGCAGACGCGAAGGGCGGCGCCATGGGCAGCCTCTACGACGTCGCGGGCGACACGCGTTTGAATCACCGTTTTCCGTACACCGCGGGCGTTCGCGCCGACGAATGCGCGGCGCGTCTCCAGCGTTTTTTTGCCGCCCGGCGAAACGCGAAACGCGCGTAGGTGGAGGCTCGGAACGGCGCGCGGGTGGAACGGGAATGCGGCGCACCCGAAGGCGGCTCACGGCCCCTCGATTGGTTTGCCCTCCGCGCGGGCCGCTGGTGCCACCAAGCCGAGCCCCGGAACGCGAGACGCGCCTCCCGCCAGCCGCGGAAAGTGAAGGCCCGCCTCGTCGGCCTCCGTCGCGTCTTCTTCCGTGAGAAACCCGTGGGCGACGGCCTTCTTCACGAGGCCCCGCAATTCCTGCAATTTACCGCGTGAAATAGTTCCATCGGCGGCCACGTGGCCCCGCTCTTTCGGATTCGGCAAAAGCGTGGCCAACCAAAACCCTTCGAGGACCGACAGCTCCTCAGCGCCCACGCCGAAGTGATGCTGCGCCCCCGCTTCAACGCCAAAAATATCGGGACCAAGCTCAACGATGTTTGCGTATAGTTCAAGTATGCGCTCCTTGCCGAAGGCATCTTCCAGGTAGTCGGTGAGAAGAACTTCTTCGAGCTTGCGGGCAAGATTTTTTTGCCGCGAGAGGAACAAATTCTTTACGAGCTGCATCGTGATGGTGCTGCCCCCGCGCAGAAAACGCCGAGCACGAAGATCATCGACGAGGGCCGATTGGATCGCCATCCAGCTCACGCCTTTATGACGGAAAAAACCTGCATCTTCCGTGGTCAAGACCCCCGCCAAAAAGGCCCGACTGACGCGCCCGATGGGCCGCCACGAGTCGGTGCCAGGTCCAAATTCTTGCGCATGCGGAAGACGCGCCTCGTCAAAAACCGTCAGGGTGAAGGCCTCATCGAAGGCGGCCGGAGAGAGATGTTTCGGGGCCGCGATCGCCGTGCAGTTTCCGGTCTCGCGCACGTGCAAGCGAGCCGATGCGGGGTCGACGATGTTTGCGGAAAGCGTCCCTGTTACGCCCTTTTTTCCTTCGAAACGCAACTGCCCGAGCACCGCACGAAAGGGTATCGGCAACGACGAAACCGCATCGTTGCACGGCATGGAATCCACGTTCACGTCGCCATCGACCCGGCCCTGCCTCCAGTCGCCGGAGAGGGAAATCTGCCCGCGAAGAGGGCGCACGCGTCCGAGTTCGAAGGCCCCGTCGTCCAAACGAACCGGGCCAAAACCCGAAAACGAAAAGTGCCCCGAGACCGCACCATCTACGTCAAAACCCTCGCTTCCGAGCCACGCGCGTTTGACGGGAAAGCCCGCCACGCGGAGCGAACCCCGGGCATCGAGTTCACGGCGCCGCGTCCGAAACTCGACCCTCGCGGTCAACGCAACTTCTCCCTGGCGCGCGCCTTCAAGGCCCAAGCGAATCGGTCCGCCACGCGCGTCGATCACCAGCGTTTCCCCGGCGTCATCGAGGCTCACGTCGGCGACCTGCGGAAGACCGTCGCCGGCAATCTCGGCGTGGGCGCGCAGGCCCGCGTGGTCCCGGGTGAACTCGCACTTTTCGACGACAAATTGTGCACCGGGAATCGCCGCTACTTCTTCGAGCCGCAGCATCTTCACCGCCGCGTGTGCCATCGGAATTCGCCGCAATCCCGCGAACAAAGCCGCGTCTCCCCTCAAAACCAGCGCATCCACGCTGGCCATCACGACGTCCAGTCCGTCGCTCCCCTCGGCGGCCCCGGGCACCGGATGCGACTTCCGTTCTTCGGCCCGAATGCGCACGCGCGCCTCGCCCACCGCCACATTCCACGCGCCCGCCGCGTCGCGCTCGCCGGCAATATCGCTCAGCGACGCGGTAACCGCTCCTCGTTCGAGCGTGCCCTCGCCGGCGCCGACGCGCAACGCGCCCGACTCGGTTCGCTCGAGGGACACTCGGTGAAAGGTTGCACTCTGCACGTTTTCTGTTCCGGTCTCGGCCCGCTTCTCTCGCGCGTTTTCGGGCCCGCTGTCTGGCGCGTTGTCTGGCGCGTTGTCTGGCCCGTTCGTGGCCCTCCAGTGAACGACTCCGAGGTTGACGCGAACCGCCCGGCGACCCTGCCCGTGCGTGGACTCCGCTACGGGCTCAGCGTCATCGGCGGGAGCCAATGTTTGCAGCTCGAGAAGCGGCCCCTCGACCTGCCAGACACCATTTTCATAGCGAATTACCAGGGTTTTGAATTCGGCGTGAAAACGGCCAGCATCGAGCCGCAACGCCTCGAAGTCAACGCGCGCGAAGCCCACTTTCACGTGACGCGCCTGCAGCGTGACGCCCCGTAGAGCGACGCCGCGGTGAATCAGGAAGGCCGCCCCGGCACCCGACAGGCCCAGGACGACGACAGATATACCAAGCACAGCCAGAGGAATACGTGCCGTAGCCCAACGCATGCTCACGTACGTGCATCGCCCGCGTCACACACGTCGCCCACAAGAACCGCCAACGCCTCCTCGAGGGTGAAGTGTTTGTCGTAAAGGGCACGCCCCAAGACCGCTTCGCGCAGGCCGGCCTCGCTCAAGGCGCGCACGTGATCGAGAGAGCCAATGCCGCCCGATGCGATGATCGGAAAAGGCACGAGCGCCTGCATCGCCACGGTCGCTTCGACATTCGGGCCCACGTGAGTTCCATCGCGCAAAATATCGGTGTAGAGTACAGCTCCTAGGGGCAAAATAGCGAGTTCTTCCGCAAATTCTGTCGCGCGAACTTCAGACAATTTCGTCCAGCCATCGACCGCCACAAAGCCATCTCGCGCATCGAGGGCGACGACCACGACGCCCGGATGCGCCTGCGCGAGGGCTCTCACGAGGGCGGGATTTCGGACGGCCGCGGAGCCGAGGACAACTCTTGAAGCGCCGAGTTTCACGTAGGCCTCGAAGGCCGCGGCATCGCGCACGCCGCCCCCCACTTGAACGTGGCCATCGAAGGCTTCGATGATGGCGCGAACGAGGTCACGCTGCACAGGACTCCCCGCTTTGGCGCCCTCGAGGTCCACGACGTGAAGGCGACGGGTTGCGAGACGAAACTGCCTGGCGCGCGCGACCGGGTCCGAGTCGTAGACCGTAACCGCGTCGTAAGAGCCCTGATGCAGGCGCACCGCTTGCCCAAAAAGGAGGTCGATGGCGGGGCGCAGGGCGAGGGTCACGAAGCAACTCTTTCGCCGGCCACGCGACTCGCCCAACCCAGAACCTCGGTCAGCAGCCGGTGGCCCGAAGCCTGGCTTTTCTCAGGATGAAATTGCACCGCCAGAACATTTTGCCGGTGCACGGCAGCGGTAATTTCTTCGCCATAAGAGGCCGTCGCGCAGCGC
>CAMCKZ010000116.1 GCA_945875545.1 Polyangium aurulentum
CCCGGTGCATTGCGGGTGCGTGCAGCGCGCCGTCTCCGCGCTAGCGCCCTTTTCAGCGGCATAGACGCCGCTGCGGCTCACGCCGCCTCGCCTTCGGCTTCGGAAAAAGGGCGCTATCTAGTCCCCGGGGCTTCGCCCCGACGCCGCTACGCGGCTCCCCAAAATCGGCTCCCGCCGATTTTCTAGAGCGGTCTTCGTCGGTCGAATACCCCGATGGGGTCTATCTGAACGAAAACCGCTCTAATTCGCGAGGAGCCCGTGGAGATGCACGACCCCGTGAACGGGGCCGAGGGTTCGTGCGTCGACGGATGCAACGCCCGCGAGGCGCGCGAGCAGTTCGAGTTCGCCGAGGGTGTAAGCCCGGCGCACGCTCTGAAATCCGTCGGCGATGAGTATCGGCAAGGGCAGGGTCACGGCGATTCCTGCGACGGTGGCCAGCGCGTTTGCGGGGCTCCGCAGAAGGTCGACGATGAGGAGCCCGCGCGCGGAAGAACGCACGGATTCCCTCATCATGGCGACGACAATTCCCGGCGACAAATGGTGCACGGCTTGCGATGTAAAAAAGAGATCGACGCCCTTGAGGTGCGAAAGATCCGTGATGCTGCGCGGCTCGAATTTCACCGGAAGATGCTTGCGCTCTGCAAGTGTTGCCCCGACGACGACGTAGCCCGCTTCGAGATCGGTGCACGTGATGCGGTAAGGCCCCTTGCGCCCCGCCAGCCAACGCGAAAATCCACCCGTGCCCGCGGCGAGTTCGTAGAGATGCGGCGACGCGAGGTCGTCGACGAGAGGGGCGAGGGCGCGAAGCCAAAGATCGTAAGAGCCCACGCGCCGATTCACCCACTCAAGGCCCAACATTGCCGCGTGTTTGACAAACGGCGGAACCTGGTTGGAGTCGAGGATTTCCTGGCGTTCGCTGCGAAAATAGCGGTCGATCGTGCGGCTCACGGAATCAAAAGAACCGAGGCTCGCCGCGGGGACTGCGCGGTAGGCCGCGAGAGCATCGCGCGCCGGGCGGTCGATGGCTTCGAGGGTGCCGTGGCCCACGTGCGAGGAGTCGATGAGGCCTCTCATCTCGGTCGCCGCGGCGGCGAAAGCCTCCACGATGGGCTGCACAGACGCATGCCGATCGGCGTCGATGCGTTGGGTGAGGACGGACAGGGGAGGTAGGTCGGTAAGCTTCATGCGATCCTGTAAGACTTCCGTGGGTGCGTGGTCGTCGTCAAAACTTGCAACGTATTACTTTGTATACGCATAGTATGCGATATGCAATACGCGCCTCTAAACTTGCCCGGCGATTTGCGCGGCGCGAGCAAGTTCCCTGTGCAACGTGAGTTCCAGCGCGAGGGGAGTAAGCGAGGCGAAGCCTGCATCGTAGGCCTCCGTGTCGCTCCCTGGGTCATCTTCGTGGCGCACACCAACGCCGCCAAGCCACAGGTAATCGCGACCTCGTGGGTCGCTGCGAAACTCGACCCCGGGCTCGTAGATGCGCGAACCAATGCGTGCAGACCGCACCTTTCCGTTCCAGTTCAGCGGCACGTTGACGTTGTAGAGAAGGGGCTTGCCATCGGCCTCGCTCGCATCAATGACAAATTCCGCAAGACGAACCGCCAGGGCTGCGACCGCTGCGTGATCGGCCTTCGCGTGAGCGCTCATCGCAAGTGCTGGAATTCCTCTGAGCGCAGCCTCGCGAGCGGCGGCCACGGTACCGGAGTAGAAAACGTCTTGGCCGAGGTTCAGACCGAGATTGATTCCGCTCACGACGATGCGCGGCACCTTCGGAACAATCACGGGTCGCGCCGCGGTCGCATCGTGCTGCGATTCCACCGGCGTGGCGTTGAGTGCAACATACACGCAATCCGCCGGGGTACCATCGATGGCAAAAACCCCTTCACGCACGCACCGCAACCGCAGCGGGCGATGGAGGCTCAACGAGTGACTGGTCGCGCTTTGCTCCGTTTCGGGCGCTGCGATAATCGTGACGGCGACCTGAGAAAATGCTGCGCGAAGGGCCTCCAGGCCCGGACTCGAGTAGCCGTCGTCGTTCGATAGAAGCACGATGTCTGTAGGCAGCATGAGCGCTTGATAGCCCGACCCCCGGCCGAAAAGCTGCCGATCTCCGCCGCCCTGCGTTTTCCTCCACGCAAAGCTCGTGGGGTGGCACCTCCGGACGCGCCATCTCTTCGCCTTCGAAGGGTTGGTTTTCTCCTATGGTCAGCGCACTCGCTCGACCCTTTATTACGCCATGCATCCCATTCGTCTTCGCGGTGCCCGCACCCACAATCTTCGCTCCGTCGATCTCGATTTGCAGCCCGGTTCTTGGGTTGCGCTGACGGGCCCAAGCGGCGCGGGAAAATCTTCCCTTGGTCTCGACACCCTCTACGCGGAGGGCCAACGGCGTTTCGTCGAGAGTTTCAGCCCGTATGCGCGGCAATTTCTCGAGCGTCTCGAACGTCCGCCCCTCGACGAGCTGGATCCCATTGCCGCGGCGGTGGCCATCGACAGAAAATCGCCTGTCAAGTCCATTCGGTCAACGCTCGCCACGATGACGGACCTCGAGCCGTATCTTGCGGGGCTTTTTGCTCATGAAAGCGTGCCTCACTGCCCCGCGTGCGGCGTCGCCGCGGTGCCAACGAATTCCGCCGCGGCGGCCCAGCGCCTGTCCGCGGAACTCGCCGGAAAGCGCGCGCTCGTTTGCTACCCAATCGAACAGCGCGGGGCTGAAAATTTTCTGGAGTTGCGCGAGAGTTTGGCGCGCGAGGGTTACCGGCGACTCGTGGTGGCCGGCGTGGTGCGAACCATCGATGACGTGAAGCCCAGCGAGGTCGCCGATGCGGGCGTGCGTGTCGACGTGATTGTCGATAGGTGCAAACTGCATCCACCTGAGTGGGGCCGTTTGCAAGAGGCTCTTGAGCGCGCGTGGGAACGCGGAGGCGGCATGGCTTCGCTGCGAATCGAGCGCGAAGATGGCGACGGCTTTGAGCATCGTGCCCTCGCGCGAGGCCTGTCGTGCCCGGAATGTGCGCGAATTTTCGAGGCGCCACGCCCGGGGCACTTTTCTTACAACCACCCGCTCGGCGCTTGCGCGGGGTGTCGCGGTTTCGGTAATACGATGGCTGTGGACTTGGAAAGGGTCATTCCCGATCCGCGCAAGTCCCTCAAACAAGGGGCTATCAAGGCGTGGGCCGGTGCCAAGACAGCCCGTGAGCAAAAAGAATTGGCTGCACTCTGCACGCGTGAAAATATTTCGATGGAGACCCCATGGAAGGAGCTCTCGGCGGCGCATCGCACGCTGATCCTCGAAGGTGAGGGGCCATGGGAAAAGAAGAAATTCCCTGGAGTTTTGGCCTGGTTCAAGTGGCTTGAGTCCAAGACTTACAAGATGCACGTGCGCATTTTTTTGGCGCGTTACCGCGTGTACGTCACGTGCGAAGCGTGCGACGGGTCCCGGCTCGGAAGCGGCGTGCGGGCGTACCGCGTGGCGGGAAGTGACATCGGGGCGTGGCATCGTTTCACCGTCGACGAGGCGCAGACGGTTCTGGCGGGCGTGGTGCCGCGGGCGGGCCAGGGCAAAATCGTGCACGAAGAACTCGGGCGACGGCTCGCGTATCTGGCGCGCGTGGGCCTCGGTTACCTCACCCTCGACCGCCAGTCGAAAACACTTTCAGGAGGAGAATCCCAGAGGGCCAGCCTCACCACGGCTCTCGGCACGAACCTCACGGGGGCTCTCTTTGTTCTCGACGAACCGACCGTGGGGCTCCACGCGAGCGACATTCCACCGCTGGCCGATGCCATGCAAGAACTCGCCGCCAGCGGGAACGTGGTCGTCGTCATTGAGCACGACGAAGGCGTTGTTCGCCGCGTGGACCGGGTTTTGGAGCTGGGGCCCGGCGCGGGTCGTAGCGGCGGCGCGCTTCTCTTCGATGGCACACCAAAGGCTCTCGCGGAGAGCGACACGCCCACGGGTCGCGCTTGGCGAGCGGGCGCGGCGGCGGGTCTCACGAGACCGATTCGCCAGGCTTCTTCCTGGCTCCACGTGCGCGGGGCGCGGGCGAACAACCTTAAAAATATCGACGTGCGCATCCCTCTCGGGGTCGTATGCGCGATCACCGGGGCCAGCGGCAGCGGCAAAAGTACCCTTGCGGAAGACGTGATCGCCCGGGGTGTGGCGCGTATGGTCGGCGACTACTCGAGGGATGTTGCAGGCACATACGGCAGCATGGAAGGCGCAGAGGGCATCAAGAGCGTGGTCCTCGTGGATCAGTCTCCCCTCGGGCGTACCGCGCGAGGGAATGCTGCAACCTACACGAAGGCGTGGGATCGTTTTCGCGCGCATTTTTCCTCGACACCGGAAGCATTGCGTCGGCGGCTTAAGCCCGCTTCCTTTTCGTTCAACGTCAAGGGTGGCCGCTGCGAGGTGTGTGCCGGCGAGGGCCACGAGACCATCGAGATGCAGTTCCTCGCGGACGTTTCGGTGCCGTGTCCCGTGTGCCAGGGCAAGCGCTTTCGCACGGAGGTTTTGGAGGTCAGGCTGCGCGGTTTTCGCGTCGACGAGGTTCTCGCCATGCCCGTCGCCGAGGCTCTTGGTCACTTCGACACCGAGACTGCGCCGGACTACGTTCTGCGCCGTGCCCTCACGCCTCTCGTTCGCTTGGGGCTTGGGTATTTGCCCCTCGGACAGCCCCTATCGACGTTGAGCGGGGGCGAGGCGCAGCGTCTGAAATTGGCCCGCGCCATGGGCCACGACGTGAAGGGAACGCTCTACGTTCTCGACGAGCCGTCGGCCGGTCTTCATGCGGTGGACGTGGCGTCGGTCATCGAAGCCATGCACGCCCTCGTCAACGACGGCGGCTCGGTGCTCCTCGTGGAACACGATCTGGACCTCATGTCGTGCTGCGATTGGATCGTCGATCTTGGACCTGGGGGCGGTCCCCATGGCGGAACGGTGATGGCCGAAGGGAGCCCCGACGCGGTGGCGGCGAGTGGCTCGCGCACAGGAGAAGCCCTGCGAAATCGCTACAAACAGGACTTTCACGATTTGCCTCGCGTGGCGCCAAGTCACGGCCATGGAGCGCCGGCGATTCGCGTGGAGCGGGCCCGGGAGCATTCCCTAAAAGATGTATCCTGCACCATTCCCCACGGGTCACTTTGCGTCGTCACCGGCCCGAGTGGCTCGGGCAAGAGCAGTTTGGCCTTCGACGTCATCTTCGCGGAGGGTCAACGGCGTTTTATGGAAACGCTCACTCCCTACGCGCGGCAGTTCTTGCCAACGCTGCCCCGGCCCGAGGTGGATCGTGTGGCGGGCGTGCCGCCGTCGATTGCACTTGAGCAGCGAATTTCCAGGGGTGGCGCGAATTCCACCGTTGCCACGGTGACGGAGGTCGCTCACTATTTGCGGCTCCTCTACGCCAAGGTCGGTGACGTTCCGTGCCCGAAGTGCGCCGGTGAGATTCGCCCGACGACCCCCGACGAACTTTTTGCCGCACTCGTGGCACGGAAATACGCCGCCATGACGGTGTATGCGCCTGCGGTGCGCGCGCGCAAAGGCACGTACCTCGACGTGTTTACGAACGCGTGGCGAAGCGGCATCGCCGAGGCTCGCGTGGACGGCGAACTTCGGCCCACCGATCCGGCACCGAAGCTCGCGAAGACCAAAGAGCACACGATTGATCTCGTGGTTTTTTCCGGGGTTCCGAAGCGTTTCGAGCGGGCCCACTTTGACCTAGCGCTGTCTCATGGCGACGGAGCTGTGCGCGTGGCACCGGGCGGTGTTTCCGCTTTGGCCCATCCCGAAGAAGAGATTCTGAGCACGCGAAGGGCGTGTGTCGTCTGCGGCACGGGCATTCCTGAGCTTGATCCGCGGTGGTTTTCTTTCAACACGAAACAGGGTCAGTGCGCCGAGTGCGTAGGCACAGGACTGCGCGATGGAAAAGAAGCGTGGGACCTCGGAACCGCGGAAATCGCCTGCACATCGTGCGCTGGCTCGCGCCTGGCACCGCTGCCCCGATCGGTGAAACTTTTCGGCACCACCTACGCGGAGTTTGCTCACTCGTCGGTGCGCCAAGCGTTGGACCACGTGCGCGCCTGGCGCTTTCCCGAAGAGCGACGGCCCATCACCGACGCGGCGCACCGGGAGCTCGAACGACGCTTGGCATTTTGCGATGAAATTGGTCTCTCGTATCTTTCTCTTGAACGGCCCGCGATGTCGCTTTCGGGCGGAGAAATGCAGCGATTGCGCTTGGCCGCGCAGCTGGGCAGTGGCCTTACGGGCGCTCTCTATGTGCTCGACGAACCGACGATTGGCCTTCATCCCGCGGACACGGAAAGGCTGCTCAAGAATTTGCGGGCCCTCGTCGCCACGGGGTCAACGGTGCTCGTGGTCGAACACGATTCCGACACCATTCGCGCCGCGGACCATCTCATCGAACTTGGGCCCGGCGGTGGCCGAGACGGCGGTCACATCGTCGCTGCGGGGCCCGCCGCGAGCGTCTTGTCATCCCCCGCGAGCCTCACGGGAAGAGAACTCCGCGAAGTGATTCATCTGGAAAAACCCAGGCGAAAACTGGCTGACGAATTTATTCGCGTGGAGGGTGCGGGCGCGCACAACTTGAAAAATATTGACGTGAGTCTTCCCGCGCAACGCTTCGTGGTCGTCGCGGGCGTGAGCGGCAGCGGCAAGAGCACGTTCGTTCGGCGCGTGCTCTATCCCGCGGTCCGCCAGGCTCTCGAGCTCGTCACGCCGCCGCCGTTGGCGCACAAAAAATTGCACCTCGCGAAGGGCGTGGAGCGCGCGATCGCCGTCGACCAGTCGCCCATCGGACGATCCCCGCGAAGCGTACCGGCCACATTTCTCGGAATATGGGATGACGTACGACGGCTATTTGCAGGGTTGCCTGAGGCTGCGGTGCGTGGCTTCGGTCCCTCGCGATTTTCCTTCAATTCCACGACGGGCGGGCGCTGTCCGACGTGCGCCGGCCAGGGGTACGTCGTTTCGGAAATGGCTTTTCTCCCGGACGTCACGACGGTGTGTGAAACGTGCGGAGGTGCGCGCTTCGAGCCTTCAACGTTGGAGGTTCGGTACAAGGGGCTGTCCATCGGCGACGTTCTTCGCCTCACGGTTCACGATGCGGCAGAATTCTTTGTGCATCATGCACGCATCGCGCGACCGCTTCGCACCCTCGATGAATTTGGCGTGGGGTACCTGGCCCTCGGGCAACCATCGACCACGCTCAGTGGCGGCGAGGCCCAGCGTTTGAAGCTCGCGACGGAGCTGACCGCGGGCTCGGCCCACGCGCCCACGATGTACGTTTTGGACGAACCGACAACGGGGCTTCACCTCGCGGACGTGCGCACGTTGCTAGGCGTTTTTCAGAGATTTGTAGAGCGCGGCGATACGCTGGTGGTCGTCGAGCATCACCTCGACGTGGTCGCGGCGGCGGACTGGGTCATTGAGCTTGGACCCGGAAGCGGACCCGACGGCGGCAACGTGGTCTTCGCCGGCACCCCCGCGGAGCTCGTGAACGCGGCGACGCCGACGGGGAAAGCGCTCCGAGCGGCGTCCACCGGGCGCACGAGCAGAGCCCGAAATTCGAGCGAGAGGCGTGGGGCCCAGGGCCCGTGCTAGGGCCCGTGCTAGGGTCCGGCGCATGACCACGGAACATGCGGCGGCGAGTAAATTCCCTAAGCTGACGTACCCCAAGCTGCCGATGCGCTTCAACACGGCGGGCCCTTGCGACGGCGAGCGTCATTACCTCGTGCCGCCGCTTCCGCGCGTTCCGGGCGCCCAGCTTTTCGTGGAGCAAGGCGACTACTTCGTCATGCACGCGCCGAGGCAGTCGGGCAAAACGACGTTCCTTCGGCACTTCGCGACGGCGCTCACGGCGCAGGGAATATTTGCTGCACTCTACATCAGTTGCGAGGCGGCGGAGGCGAGTGAGGACAATGCCGTGATGGCGCAAGAGATCATCGTGGGCGAGGTTCTCAGGGAAGCGGAGCATCAGCTGCCTCTCGGTCTTCGTCCTCCAGCACTGGATGCGCGGAGCGGTTCGGCGACGTTGCTCACGGAATTGCTGACGTCTTGGTGCGAGGCCTGCCCGCGGCGCGTCGTGCTTTTTCTCGACGAAATCGACGCGGTACGGGGTCAGAGCCTCATCAGCGTCCTTCGCCAAGTGCGGGCCGGGTTTCCGAAGCGGCCGGATCACGCGCCGTGGTCCGTGATGCTCTGCGGCCTGCGCGACGTGCGCGACTACAAGGCCGCGAGCGGGGGCGATGCGCAGCGGATCGGGTCCGCGAGTCCGTTCAATGTGAAGGTCGAGTCCCTCGCGCTGGCGACGTTCTCCGAGGCCGAAGTGCGTGCACTCCTCATGCAACACACCACAGAAACGGGGCAAGAGTTCGAGCCCGAGGCGGTCACCCGCGTCCTCGAACTGGCCGGGGGTCAGCCCTGGCTCGTGAACGCGATCGGCAGGGAAATCGTTGAGAAAATGCGTATCACCGGGCCTGTATCCGAGGCCCAGATCGACGAGGCGAAGGAGCGTCTCGTGCTTGCGCGGGCGACGCATTTGGATTCGCTCGTGAGCAGGCTCGCGGAGCCTCGGGTGCGCCGGCTCATCGAACCTCTTTTGGCGGGCGAAGGTGTTGCTCTCGATCCGGTCTTCGATGACGATCTTGCCTACTTGGTCGACCTCGGCCTCGTGAAAAGTCGTCCGCTGCGGGTGGCAAATCCCATCTACGCCGAGGTCATTGCCCGCGTTCTTTCCGCGCCTGCGGAGGAGAGCGTTTTGGCGGACCCGCGGACGTTTGTCATGGCCGATGGGCGCTTCTCCATCGACGTTCTTATTAGAGAATTTGCAGCATTTTGGGTCGAACACGGCGAGGCGATGGTGGAGGGCGCGACCTACCGGGAGGCGGCGTCTCAGCTCGTCTTGATGGCGTTTCTTCAGCGCGTCGTGAACGGCGGCGGGATCGTCACGCGGGAGTACGGCCTTGGCCGCAGGCGCATCGATTTGCTGATCGCGTGGCCGTACCTCGACGCGGCAGGCAAGCGCCAAATTCAGCGCGAAGCCATCGAACTCAAGGTGTGGCGCGATGGCCGCAAAGACCCTCTCGCGGAAGGCCTTCGTCAGCTCGACGGGTACCTCGATAGCCTCGGTCTTTCGCAGGGCGTGCTCATTCTTTTCGATCGGCGCACGACCGCCGAGCCCCTCGAAGAACGCACGCGGGAGGAAGCCGCGGTCACCGCGACGGGCAAGCCCGTGCGCATCTTGCGGGCGTGAGGGTTTCTCTCGGGCGCGGCGCTACTTCTCCGCCAGCACAAAGGCTCCGTCGAAGTTCGGGTCGCCGGTGGCGAGGAGGTTCGTCGTGTGAAGCAAGTAGGCCATGGCCGGGCCATCGTTGGGGTTCTCGTTCACAATATGTTCGAATTGCAGCAGGGCCTCGCGCAAACTGCCATCTGAAAATGCGTCAATACCATCTTGAAACTCGTGGATAAAGGCTAGCTTTCCATCGCGCTCATCGTTCGGGTCGACGTCGAGCAATTCAAACAATTCCTCGGCCTTCGCTCGACCTTTGAAGCGGACCCGGCCGAGGGCGCGCCAATGAAAGCCCTCGCCATGAGCCTCGCCGACGGCCGCCGCATGGACCTCCTTCGTGACGAGAACGCGGGTGCC
>CAMCKZ010000117.1 GCA_945875545.1 Polyangium aurulentum
GCGTGGGTTTCGGCTTTTCTCGTGGTTTCGTCCATCTCCCTTAGGCTGGCGCAAAAACGAAAGAGACGATCATTGCCGATGGGCCGGTGCGTGATCGATCCGATGGCCGTGGTTTCGGCTCGGTCGATCGTGATGCGGAGCATCTTCGCGTCGTCGCCCAGTTCGAGAATGCCCTCGGTCATCCCCAATGCCGTCGACGCGGAGACGAGGAAGGAGACCGGATCGCCGTGATCGAACGACTCGTCGCCGCAGCGGAACTCTTCGAGGCCCTTGCCGCCAAGATGCGTGCGGTAACGAAACTGTGCCTCGTTCCATGAACCTGGTTTCAGTAAGACGTGACCCAGACGCAGCGATCCCACGGGGATCTCCGGCCAATCGAGGGCGAACGCCAAGTGAAGGCTTTCGCTGGCTTTCGGGATGGTCAGCGTCTTGTGAATAGGCCCGAGCGCCGAAGGCACCGTCGCGCGCACGATGACCGCGTCCGCCGTAAACGTCACCGCCGGGTCCGCCCTCTCAAGGTCTGTCACCTTTGGTTTGCCCGGTGCCTCGAAAACCAAGTGCCCGCTGAACCAGTCTGCCGACCATCGCACGTCGTCGAAAAACCCGTGCGCGATACTTCCGAGGAGAACCTGCGGTGACCACCTCGGGAACGACAGCTCGTGGATGCACAAACCCTTGCGCATGTCAAGTACCAATGCGAGGCAGGGCGTTTCGACCGTGAGAAACCGCTCGCCACGCGCCACGGTAACGGCCTCAGGCGGCGAAGGCGTGGTGCATGGGGGCTGGGGGGGCACGGGGCCCGGAAGGTGCCTTGTGGCGTCCGCAATGTGGGTCTGGAAGGCCTCCCAGCGCTCGTCGGTGATGTGCGTGCGAAAATCGCTGGCCCAGAGCTCGCACAGCTCGGCCCAGCGCGGGTCCGAAAGGGGGACGGAAATGAGCGAATCGTGGAGGCGCTGGCACAGCGTGTTGATGCGCAAATCGTTTCGGCCCGTCACTGCCCACCGCGTGACGTTGTACTTCCCCTGCTTTTTCGTTGGTACGGGCTCGGCGGCACTCTGGGGTTCGAGGAGGCGTTCGCCAAGCTCGGGGAAGGGCGACGACGCAATCGCGTGGGGCAGGTCAAAGGAGATGCCGCGGGCGGCTTGCAACGCCGCAAACAGACTTTCGAGCCGCTCCCACTCGCGGTGCTCAATGATGCTCTCGGTCTGAAAGCGCCCGGGCCGGTAGTCAAAAACTTCGGCGTCATTGCCATATATGCAGAATGCACGCTGTTCCGGGCCGCGCTTCGTCTCGACGTACGCCAGCAGGTCGTCCAAATGGAGCTCGCCGTGAACGAAGCGCTGAACCTTTTGGAAGGCGATGCTCTGGTTCCAAAGAACGCGCGCGGCGGCGCCGTGGGCGCTTAAAAGCTGCGGAGCGAAGGCCCAACGCCTGTCCCATCCCGGGTTCGCGCGCCAAGCATTTTCCCACTCAAGAAAGATGTTCTGAAAGCCCGCGGTCACCGCGTGATCGACGCACGCGCGGCTGTAGGCCTGCTCGTTCACGAGAAGCGTCGTGGGGCGCAGTTCGAGCACCTCTTGGTAATCGGCGAGACCCCATTGAAGGTTTGCCGCATTGACACGCCAGGGAACGAGGGGACCGATGAGCTGCGCGTGACCGCTGCCGATAAGTTCGACGAGGCCTTCGTCGTGCAGCGCACGGAACTCAGTGATCCACGAAGCGTCGATGGCTTCGATCCACCGGAGCGTTGTGCCCGTAAGCTCGATGCCGACGGGCAAACGGAGCGCGCGCACCATGCGAAGAAGCGGCCAATAGCAGCGCGCGATGACGATCGGGCGATGGGCCTCGGGCACCGAAGAGAACGCCAAATTGAGGTGAAAGATCGCGAACAATTTAAGGGTCGGCATGGCATCGGAAGCCTTGGTGGTTGCGACGGGAAAGGCAAGTTCTCGAGACGCACACCGGAACAGTCGCGCGAAATGGGGCGCGTCGAGGACGCCCGAGGTCTTATGTGCAACATACATGCACCGAAGCGATTGTCGTTTCGGCCACAATTCGCTAGGGGCACGGGGATCCCGCCGCCACTTTAGGCGCGCGCGGAAAAATGCAGGCAGATCATGGCTCTCGAACGCACCTTCTTCATCATCAAGCCCGACGCCGTCGCTGCGGGAAACACAGGAAATATCCTCGCTCTCATTGAGAAAGAGGGTTTCTCGATTGCCGCCCTGCACCGCGTTCAGCTCACGCGCGCCCAGGCCGAAGGTTTCTACGCCGTGCATAGCCAACGCGGCTTTTTCGGCGAGCTGTGTGATTTCATGACCCGCGGCCCCGTGGTCATCGGCGCCCTCCAAAAAGAAGAAGGCGTCGCCGCATGGCGCACGCTCATGGGCGCAACCGATCCTGCCAAGGCCGACGCCGGCACGATGCGCAAGCTCTTCGGCGCCAACGTGGGCGAGAATGCCACGCACGGGTCTGACAGCCTCGAGAACGCGAAGATCGAACTATCGTTCTTCTTTGCGGGCCACGACGTCAACCCATCGGCCTGAACTTTCCCTCGTCGATAGGACGCTGGCGTCTCTCTGCGGAGGGGCGCCTTTTTCGTTTCTTGGCCGCCCCGGGCATGGCGCGCCATGATGGGCCCGTGAAGACCGTCGCCATTGTTCAAGCGCGCACGTCGAGCACGCGGCTGCCTCGCAAAGTGCTTCTACCGATTGAAGGGCAGCCAATGTTGGCGTGGAACCTTCGTCGCTTGGCGCGCGCCGCACGCATCGATGAAGTGGTCGTTGCGACGACGACCGAATCCGAAGATGGAGCCATCGTTGATCTCGCGGAATCCCTGGGATTTCGCTGCTGGCGAGGCCCACTGGAAGACGTCCTCACGCGCTACGTTGGGGCCGCGAAAATGGCCGAGGCGACGACCGTCGTGCGGGTCACGAGTGACTGCCCGTTCATCGACGGTGCCCTCATCGACGAGACGCTCGCAACGTGGCCGAGGCCCGGCGTCGACTACCTCGGCTTTGCAGACTACCCGCGCGGCCTCGATCACGAGACGATGACGATGGCCGCGCTGCTGCGCGCCGATGCGGACGCGAAGCTCGATTACGAGCGCGTTCATGTGACGCCGCACATGTATCGAAATCCTGAAAAATTCCGCACAGAAGTGGTCTCACACGGGCGCGATCTCTCGCCCCATCGTTGGTGTGTCGACACGCCCGACGACTTGGCGTTTGTGCGCGAAGTGGCGCGTCGTCTCGGGCCCGGCGACGCTTTTGGGTGGCAAGAAATCTTGAAACTCGTGGAGGCCGATGACGACCTTTTCGCGATGAACGCGCACGTGCGCCAGAAGGCCGTGGAAGAAGGGTGAGGCGTCCGATTCTTTTCCACGCAGAAGGCGATGCGCGAACGGGCCTTGGTCACCTCGTGCGGATGGTCTCCGTGGCCGGTGAACTGGCAGCGACGGAAAACGTGCATTGTGCAAGTTCATCGCCGCACTTCGATGCCGTCGTGGCGGAGCTTGCGCCATGGGCGCGCGGCGCGTTTATGTGCCATGCGATGCCAAATAGTGAGAAAAATCCCTGGGCCCGCGGTGATTCGTTGGGGCACCTTTTGGCGTCTCTCGCGGTCAGCCTCGACGCGCGGGCCGTCGTCAGCGACGGAAAGACCGCTTACGGAAAAGAGGTGTTCAAGGCCCTTCGTTCGCGGGCCCGCGTGGTGCTCATCGACAACGTTGCGGCCCATTCTGAAGGCTTCGATGTTCTCGTGCTGCCGACATGCCACGCGGATCCGGCGCTGACGGCGCGCATGGAAAAAGAGCCCGTGCGAACCGGGCCCGCGTGGACCTTCGTGCACCCGGCCGTCAAGGCACTCGTGACCCAGGGCCCATCGGCGGCGAACGCGCGGGACGGGGTATTTATCTCGATGGGAGGGGCCGACCCGCAAGGCCTGACCGCGCGTGCACTGCGTCACCTTTTGCTGCAAACTTCCTCACAATTGGTGGCCGTCGTGGGCGCGGCAAATGGCCAGCGCGAGCAGCTAAAAGCGCTTGAAGCACAGGCGAACGGACGGGTGAAACTTGTCGGCGGAAGCCCCGCATCCCAGGAGGCGCTCGCGTCCGCGACGTATGCAATGTGTGCGTTCGGTATTACCTCGTATGAGGCCGTTGCGCTGGGCGTGCCGCTGCTTGTGGTGGCGCATGACGGCGTGGTCGATGCGGACATGGACCGCTTTGCCAGACACTTCGCGCCGGGGGTTGTGGCGCTGCCGACGCCGGAAGATGCGCGGGCGTTTCCGACGATGTACGCCGGCGACGCGGAGGAGCTTGGTGCCCTCGGGGCGAGTCTCGCGGCCCTGTGCCCGTGACGGAATCGCGCGACAGAAATCCTTGAATTCCAGCGCCCCGCGGGCGAGTCTCTCGTTGTGATCATTCCCCAGTTTCGCGTCCTCGCCCTGATTCCCGTCATTGCCTTCGCGGCCCTTGCAATGGCGCCGGGTTGCGGCTCGAGCGCGTCGGGTCTCGCGTCGGGTCTCGCGTCCGGTGCCGGGGACGCCGGCGGCATCATCGTTGTGGGCGACGACGCAGGCGACGGCAGTACCGACGCGCCGAAAGCGATCGGCGAAGTGACGGGCATCGTGGTGGCACCCGAGGGAACGATTCCGATCGCGGGAGCCCTGATCTAACCTCACCAAAACCGAGCCCGCGCCGATTCCGAGCGGGATCTACTGCGACAAGTGCGTGCAGTTGTCGTCGCTCGCCTTCACGTATTCGAGCGCCCGCGGCGCGTTCAGCCTGCCGGTCCACGAAGCTGGCGAACAATTTATGGTGACCCAAAAGGGCCAATTTCGCAGGATTCGCCGCGTGACGGTGCGTGCGGGTACCCAGTCATCGGTGCCGGCTGACACGCGATTGCCCGGGCGAAACGACGCGGCAAACGGCGACACGATCCCGAAGATGAAGGTCATGCGGGCCAGCTGGGATGCCATCGGGAACTCGCTCCGAAAGCTCGGTATTACCGAGTACGACGGACCACCTATGGGGTTCAGCCTGGATAATACCCTCGACGACGCGGCCCTGCTTTCGAAGTACCACATTGTCTTCATTCCCTGCTCCGGCTCGACCTCTCCCGACCTTGGCAGCGGCCCGGTTTGTTCGGGAATTTACACGCCGAGCGGCAACGGCAAGCGCGTGATGAAGGAGTTCATTCAGGGCGGCGGCAAGCTGTACGTGACCGATTGGAGTTACGAATACGTGAACCAGACGTGGCCTGGTTTCATCCAGTTCACCGGCGGGAGCCCCAACGTCATCGGGTCTGCGTGCACCCTCGGCTCCTACAGCGGCCCGGCGAAATGGGGTGACCCGGCGCTCGGAGACTGGATGAACGCGATTGGCGAGCAGAACGCCCAGCTCGAAAAGAGTTACATCGGCATCGATTCCACTAGGCCGCAGCCAGGCCTCGACGAGAACGGGCAACCCGTAACGATAACGCCCATGGTGTGGGCCTCGACGATGTCGAACGGAACGCCGCGCATTGCAACGGTGAGCTTTCAAGACAAATGCGGCCGCGTAATGTACAGCACGTACCACGCGGAGGGCACGGATAACGGCGGCTCAAATACGCTTCTCGCCCAGGAAAAAGCCCTGTTTCACATCTTGCTCGAGGTCTCCGCCTGCGTGGGCGTGAGGCCCGAACCACCGCGGTAGTTGAGGGACGATTAGGTGTAGACTGCACGCGAATGGTCGAAGACAGCTTCGCCTCGCGCCGCAATGTGCTTAGGGGCGGATTCCCATGATCACGCTCGACAAACTCACGAAGCGCTTCGGCCCCAAAATCCTCTTCGAGAATGTCTCGATGCGCTTCGACCCAGGCAAGCGTTATGCGCTCGTGGGCGCGAACGGAGCGGGTAAGTCGACGCTTCTCAAGGTCATTTCTGGCGAACAAGATTCCGATCAAGGCAAGGTCGAAATCCCGAAAAAACTCAGGCTTGGCGTTCTCAAGCAGGATCACTTCGCTTACGAGAAAGACCGCCTCCTCGACACCGTGATGATGGGAAACGAGGCTCTTTGGAGCGCGATGCAGGAGAAAGATCGCCTCTACGAAGTCGAGATGACCGACGACATCGGCATGCGTCTCGCGGAGCTCGAAGGCATCGTCGGCGAAGAAGACGGCTACACGGCGGAACCTCGCGCGGCGGCCCTCCTCGAAGGCCTCGGCATCGAAACGTCGCGTCATCTCCAGCCCATGAGCGCGCTCGCGGGCGGCTACAAACTGCGCGTGCTGATCGCGCAAACGCTGTTCGCCAGCGCCGACGTGCTCCTCCTTGACGAGCCCACGAACCACCTCGACCTCGACTCCATTCGCTGGCTCGAAAATTACCTGAACCACGAGTTCAACGGCACGCTCTTGGTGGTGAGTCACGACCGCCATTTCATGAACGCGATCGCCACGCACGTGGCCGACGTCGACTACCAAACGGTGACGGTGTACACCGGTGACTACGACGATTTTGTCGAGCAAAAAACCACGGGTTTGCGGCAAACCGAGGCCGACGCGGCGCAGAAACGCAAGAAGATTACCGAGCTCAAAGACTTCGTCGCGCGCTTCGGTGCCAGCGCGAGTCGATCGAGTCAGGCCCAGTCGCGCGTGAAGGAAATCGAGCGCCTGCAAAGCGGAATTCAGTCGAAGCGTTCGAGCGTCGTTCGGCCGTACATCAAGTTTGAAATCGGAAAAGCTTCGGGCCGCGATGTGATTCGCGTTGAAAATTTGGCGAAGTCGTTCGGCCAGAAGTCCATCTTCACCGACCTCTCTTTCAACGTCGATCGCGGCGACAAACTCGCGGTCATCGGGCCGAGCGGCATCGGCAAATCCACACTGCTGAAGCTGCTCGTAAACGAGTTCGCGCCGGACGCAGGCAAGCTCGTCTGGGGTCACGAAACCAACGTCGGCTACTTTGCGCAGGACCACCACGAGGCCCTGGAACCCGGCTTGAAAGCCTACGAATGGCTTCACCGATTCGACCCACTCCAGGGCATGGAGCAGGTGCGCGGCATCCTCGGAAAGCTGCTTTTTACCGGAGATGCGGGCCTGAAATTGACCGAAAGCCTGTCCGGCGGCGAGGCAGCGAGGCTGCTCCTCGCGAAGCTCATTCTGCTCAAAAACAACGTGGTGCTTTTGGACGAACCAACCAACCACCTCGACGTCGAGAGCATCGACGCGCTCCTTCAAGCGCTCATCGAGTTCAAGGGCACGGTCATCGTCACGAGCCACGATCGGCACTTTGTTGGCAAGCTCGCCACGCGCATTCTCTCCCTTTCCGCGAAGGGCCCACTCCTTTACAGCGGCACCTACGACGAGTTCCTGGAACGCTACGGCGCCGAGCTCGTGGTCGGCTGAAAGCGCGCAGGCGCACCATCGCCAGCTCGTGCTACGAGGGAAAAAATGCAGGCGGAATTTGAAGGTCTCGAGCGCAAACTGACACGTGCCATGGGTCGCGCTATCGGCGATTTTTCGATGATCAGCGAAGGCGACAAGATCTTGGTCGCCGTGAGCGGCGGCAAAGATAGTTACACCATGGCCTACCTGCTGCGCCAAATGCAGCGCCGCTCGCCCGTGAAGTTCGAGATGTTGGTGGTCAACATCGATCAGGGGCATCCGGGGTACCCAGGGCATATACTTGCAGAGTACATGCAGAAGGAAGGCTACCCTTTTCGCATGGTGCACGAGAACACGTACGCCATCGTGACAGATAAGATTCCCGAGGGAAAAACCTACTGTTCGTTGTGCTCGCGTTTGCGTCGAGGCGTTCTTTACAGGCTCGCGCAGGAGCTCGGGTGCTCAAAAATAGCGCTCGGTCATCATCGCGACGACGTGCTCCAAACCCTGCTTTTGAACTTGGTGTTCGCTGGAAAGCTGGCTGCGATGCCGCCGAAACTTCGGGCTGACGACGGCCGAAATGTGGTCATTCGCCCCTTGGTATTTTGCGCCGAAGACGACATCCGGCGCTTCTCCGAGCTGAGCGAATTTCCTATTCTTCCCTGCGACCTCTGCGGGTCCCAAGAGAACCTCCAGCGCAAACGCATGGGGCGACTCCTCGACGACTTGGAGTCCGCGAACCCGGGGACAAAACAAATCATGCTGGCGGCGCTTCGCAACGTGAAGCCGTCCCAGCTCCTCGACGCGGGCCTGTGGAAGACGATGGGCCTCGCCGTGGCGGAGGAGCGCGAAGATTCGGCGAGCGAAGGCCTCGTGCCCGAGGCGCGATTGCGTGGCGGCGCAGCGTCGCCGTGGGTTTACGAGACCGCGTGAGACGGTCCTAAGAAGGTTGAAAAGCCCTCTCAAGTGGGCGACTCTTTTCAAACGAAGAACCATGCAGACTACATGGACCTACTTGCTCGCGGTGAACCTCGTCGTCCATCTTTCCGGGTGCACGCGTGCCGAGGTGCGGCCCGGGGAAGACGGCAAACCGCTATCGAGTTCGTGCGCGGAGGGTGACGCTCCGATGCCGACGGGGGCATGCGACGAGGAGCTGGCCGCGCTGGTGAGCTCGGGGTTGAGCGAGGGCCGGCAGCGGAGCATCGCGCGGAGCGTGTACGCGCGGGCGATGACGCGGGATGCGCACGCGCGCGCGGCCGCGGGCGGCGCGGGAACCGCGGAGGAAACCGACGCGGCGCTCGATCGACTTTGGCCGCGCGTGAACACGGGCCCAATTGTTTCCGTCGTACACGCGCTGTTTCCCCCCGGGCCCAACGGCGAAGTGCGCGCCCGCAGTTTCCGCGCGTCGTTGCGCGACGGCGGCGCGGCGGAGGTGTTCGAGCAAATAGCCAAGCGGGCCGGTACCGACGTCATCGTCGAGCGCGTGGGCCACATAGGGAACAGAGGACGAACCCTCGAAGGTCAGTCCCTGGACCAGACCTTCGTTACCGCGGCCCTCGCATTGACGCCTAGCAGCCCCTACAGCGACCTCGTACGTACACCGTATGGTGCCCACATACTCGTACTGACGGAACGACTTCCCGTGCAGATTACACCTATCGACGATCAGCGAGTCGCGACAGCGCGCGAGGTAGTGGCAGAACGCGCGAGGGCCTTCGCGTCGAGTTCCCAGCCGCTTCTGCGAGGGCAACTCGCGGCAGGAGGCGAGGCGTTCCTAAAAAGCGCCGTCTTTCCCCGGTAACCAAAAAAAAACGCCACCCGCCGGCACATTAAGATTGACGAATTCGGTGGGTAGGGTAGACCAAACCTCCCTCGATGGAGCGCCGGTTCAACCCGGTCCCCGCCGGTGAGGTCTCGGTCTCTGAAAACTGAACCATACGTTCCCGAATCGCCGGGCC
>CAMCKZ010000118.1 GCA_945875545.1 Polyangium aurulentum
GCCACCCGGCGAGCACAATTGGCAGGTACAGAAACAGAAACTCGAGGCTGTTGAACTTCATCGGCGGACGATTCGCTGGGGCGTTTAGCGCGAGCGCCCTCGCCCGTCAATGGCGGCCAGGTGGACGTTCAAACCGCCAGTGCCTCGGCCCATGCGACCCGCATCTCGACTCCATGCCGGACATTACGTGCGCCTATTCTGGAGCCCGCGGGGGGCTGTAACACGAATTGATGGTGGTCGTCGCCGTTTCGACCAGGACGGTCTCAGTGCTTTCCTGGGCGACGCGGGCCCGCCTTCGTGGTTGACATGGGCGATGCGCTCCGGGGCCCTCGTGGCGGTCATGGTCTTGGGTGCGGCACTGCGCCTGTTCGCACGCGACGGCGTGAGTTTCTCGCCCGCCGATGAGGCGCACTACCTCGCCATGGCCCGGGCTCTCGCGGACGGCGGCCTTGGGGCGTACCCCTCGCTCGTCGCGGAACACGTGCAAAACACGGGACTTCACGCGTATCCCTCGCCGCTTCGCTACGCCCATGTGGTGCTGGCGGCCCTTGCGTGCAAGATACACGGGTCCGTGTCGTTTGCGGCGCTGGCGAGTCTTTCGACCCTTGCCGGTGTCGTCACGGTCGGCGCGACTGCGGCCCTTGGCGCACGCGTGGTGGGGCTGCGGCACGGCATCCTTGCAGCGCTCTTCGTCGCGGTGTCGCCCCTGCAGCTCGCCCTCGGCCGCCGCGCGTTGCAAGACGAGGTCGTCGTGGCGGCGTGCACGTTGACGCTGCTCGCGTTCATCTCGATCGATCGAAATGCACGGGTATTCGCTCGTCATTCCCTCGTGCCAGTGGCGCTGTTCACGGCGTCCGCTTCGGTTTTTCTCGCGCTAAAAGAGACCTCGATGCTCCTGTACGCGGCGCTCGTCGGCATCGCGGTCGTCGACGCGTTTCGTCGTGACGGGTCGTGGGGGCGGGTTGCCCTCGTGCTCGCGCCGCCCGCGCTGGCGGTGCTCGGATTTCTAGCCCTGGGTGGCACCGTGGCACAGGGCGTCGACCTCGTGCGCCTCTCCGCCGCAAGCGCCAATACACCGTATGCGCAGGCGTTTATGGCCGGTCCGCCGCACCGGGTTGTTGTGGATCTTTTCCTGCTTATTCCCTGCACAATGGTGCTCGCCGCCGCGTCGCTCGGATTGAGCTCGGGCCGATCCACGTCGCCCGGTTGGCGCGTCGCCGCGACCTTCGCAGCGGTGACCTTCGTGGCCGCTGCCGGGCTGCCCAAGAATGTGCGTTTCACCGCGGTCTTGGAGCCCGTGCTCGCCATCGCCGCGGCCCACACGCTGCTCGCTTGGTCGGACCGGGCCACCAGCGCCGCCAAGCGCTTGCGGGTGATAGGTGCAGGATGCATGCTTTCTGTGACGGCTTCGTACGGGATTTTTACGCGGGTTTTCCTTGAGCGCGGCGTGTACGACCCCACAACATTTGACCTCCTCGCCGCCCTCGACGCGGTGCCGCCTGCGGGACCTGTGACTGCGGGACTCGTGACTGCGGGAACTGTGACGATGCCGTGGCTCCTGGTGCTCGCATGCGCAACAGCCGTTGGCGTCGCGGCGAGCGTTTCGGCGCGAAGCGAGGCCTGACCTGGCGCCCTTCGTGGCCCGCCAATCCAGCAAATTACCGCTGCGCGATGACGATGCGCCCGTCGTCTTTCACGATGATTTCGCCCTGCCCGCCGGGGCAATTCCAGCACGCGCTCCATCGCAGTTCTTCGCGTTTGCCCGGGTCGTAGACGAGCGCCATGGGCACCGGTTCGTCTTTCAGGGCGAAGGCCGCCGCGATGCGATGCGCGCCGCCATCGAGCTCCCAAAACGCCGCGAGAACCGCGCCTTTTGAGCCTCGATAGGGCACGAGCAAGAGGAGTAAACCGGGCTTCGGATTCCACAAAACGGGCTCGACGGTGAACGTCAATCTGGAAAAAGCTTCTCCCGTGATGGAGGTTACGCGGCCCACTTCGTCTTTGCCGAAGACCCCAAACTCGGGCCCAAATCGCGTCAGTTCGGGTGCCTGTTTCGCAAGCTCCACGAGCTCGCCTATGGGGAGATTTGCAGGGCGAAACGCTGTACCCAGGGCATCGGTGCGGGGCGCGGGCACGGCCGGCCACGGCACGTTCGCAGGCGACGGAAACTTCGCGCCGAGCACGAGAGAAATCGGTGAAATCCGATCCGCGTCGGAACGCCCCGCGGCCCCGGTCGCCTCTTCGCGCGCCTCGCGTTCAAGGCTCGTTTCTTTCACGGCGACGGGCAGCGGCGAGGCCCTGCCGTCTCTGCTTTCCAAGGGAATAACCACGGCATTCGGTGCCATGAGATCGCGCGCTGCCATCGATGCCGCGCCGCCATCGGCCATCGTCGCGCGTGGTCGAGCCTTTCGAGGCTCGCACGCGACGAGGGTCAACACGCATGCGGACGCGGCCAGTATTTGGGGAGCCTGAGCGGCCCTTCGCATGCGTGCGCCCAGCGTCAACATCATCGCTGCTTTAACCCGAAGGGTGGCGCCGGGAAGAGAGAAAAATGCGCGCGGCAAGCGGACGTCTGCGCGCACGAATACCCAGCCGTTTTCCTAAGCAACGCACCTCACACGGGGATGATTCCGCGTTTGCGTGCGGGGCGCTCGACCCGTTTATGGCGCGCCAGTTCGAGCCCCATCGCCAAGACTCTTCGCGTGTCGCGAGGGTCGATGATGTCGTCGACGAGGCCCCACCCAGCGACCTTCTCGATGTCGATGTTCTTCTGAATTTGTTCGATGATCATGGCCTTCATTTCCGGTGGCGGCGCCATCCCTCCGAAGAGTTTTTTTGCCGCGATTCCGACCATGCCCTCGGCCCCCATCACACTGATTTCTGCGCCCGGCCAGGCCACGATCAGGTCGGGTTCGTAAGCTCGCCCGCACATGACAAAGTACCCCGCGCCGTAGCCTTTTCGCACCACGACGGTGAGCTTCGGCACGGTCGCCGCCGACATGACATGCAGCAATTTTGCTCCGTGCCGAATGATGCCCGCGTGTTCGACCTTGGAGCCGACCATGAAGCCGGGCACGTCTTGGAGAAACACGAGGGGAATGCCGAACGCATCGCAAATCTGAATAAACCGCGATGCCTTGTCGGCCGAATCGACGTCGACGATTCCGCCGAGGTGCATGGGATTGTTCGCGACAATGCCCACGCTCTGACCGCCAATGCGCCCGAGGCACGTGATCATGCTTCGCGCGTAACGAGGTTTGAGGTCGAAAATGTCTCCGCCATCGACGATGCTCTTGACCAGTTTGTACATGTCGAAACCTTTTCGCGAGGTTTCTGGCAGCAGATCAAGCAACGACTCGTCGCGCCTCTCCACTGGGTCTGTGCAGACTACACGTGGTGGAATTTCCTCGCAGTGGCTCGGAAAGAAGCTCAAATATTTTTTTACCGCGGCGATGCACGCGCCGTCATCGGCGTATTCACCGTCGCCCACGCCGCTCACCTCCGAGTGAACTTTTGACCCTCCGAGCTCTTGCTCGCCGATCTCTTGGCCGGTGACCGCCTTGACCAGAGCAGGGCCCGCAAGCGCCATGGATCCGATGTTTTTCACCATGGGCACGAAGTCCGCAAGCCCTGGAATATAAGCGGTTCCCGCGGCCCCAGGCCCCACCATGGCGGCCACCTGCGGCACAACCCCGCTCATGTGAACCTGTTCGCGAAACAGGTGCCCCGAGCCCGCAAAAAGCGACAGGCTGTCCGGGTGCTGACTGCCTGGATCGATGCGTGCACCGCCCGAATCGATGAACCAAACGATGGGCCACCGGCCACGCAGCGCCATCTGCCGAAGGCGCGTGACTTTCTCTTCGCCGGTCTGCCCGATGGACCCGCCCATGACTGTAAAATCGTAGGCGGCGCAGCAGACCATTCGGCCGTCTACTTTGCCGAATCCGCAGACCACGGCATCGGCTGGAGGCTTGTCTTTTCCCTCGCCGCCCGCAAGTCCCATCTGGGTACCAAAAGCGCCGAGCTCAAAAAATTCGCCGCCATCGAAGAACCGATCGAGGCGTTCGCGTGCCGTGAGCTTTCCGCGTTCGTGCTGCCTCGCGACCTTCGCGGCGCCGCCCATTTCTTTGACCTGCGCGCGCTTTGCTTCAAGCGCTTCTACCCGTTCCCGCATCGTGGCCATGTGCATTCTCCCAAGGGTCTCGCCGTCAGCGACCGACCGAACTAAATAGTGATTATCGCCCTGAAAACGCAGGACTTCGTCGTTGGATGAAGGCACCAAGCCCCTCGGCGGCATCCGCCGTCGCGAGGCATTCGCCAAGTCCGGCCCGTAGTTTCGGCAAGGCCTCTTCGAGCGAGAGTGCATCTTGTTCCGCCAGCGCGCGAAGGCCAATCGCCACCGACGCTGCACCCCGTTCAACCAGTTTAATGCAGAGTGCATCTACTTCGCCGTCGAGGAGCTCGGGTGCCACGACCGCGTGAAGAAGGCCCGCGTCCTTCGCTTCGTCGGCGGAATGTTTGTCCCCGAGGAGCATCCACGCGAGGAGCGTTTGCCTAGGCATTCGCCTGCGAAGAACCGCCATAATCATCATGGGAAAGAGCCCCACCCCGACCTCGGGCGTACCGAGCTGCGCATCGCGTGCGGCTACCGCGAAGTGACTCGCGGCGACCAATCCAAGGCCGCCCCCCATGGCGTGCCCTTGCACTCTGCACACAGTTGGTTTCTCGAACGACCACAGTGCGGTGAGCAAATCGGCGTAGTCGCCCTTGGCCACAAATGGATCGTTCTCGGCGCCGGTCATTTCGGAAAAATCACCCCCTGCGCAAAAGCTTTTTCCGTCGCCCTGAAGCACGAGGACGCGGCACGCTGCGGTCGCACGCACAACGGCGAGCGCGTCGAGGAGTTCGCCAACCATGCGTGGCCCGATGGCATTACGCCGCTCGGGAAATCGCAGGGTTATGCGCGCAACTGCCCCTGCAAAATCGAGGGAGATTTTCTCGTAGCCGCCGGCGCTCATGCCCGGGCCCCGAGGCTCAAGATCGCGCGTGCCTCGTCAACGGTGGCCACGCGGCGGCCCGTGTCGCGAACCATGCGTGCCGCGACCTCCACGAGGTCGCCGTTGGACCGCGCCATCGACACGCCGTCGGGCATGTAGATGTTGTCTTCGAGGCCACACCGGATGTTGCCGCCAAGAACGAGGGCCGACGCGATCATGCGCCAACCGCATCGCCCAATGCCGATCACCTCCCACTCGGAACCGCGCGGCATGATTTTGGTCTGCAGCTGAAGACTCTCGATCATAGGCGGAATCCCCCCAAGAACGCCGACGATGAAGCTGAACTGCAACGGGCCCTTGAGAAGACCCATGTCGATGAGGGGCCAAATGCCCTCGGTGTGCCCCGAGTCGAAGCACTCGAGTTCGGGCTTCACGCCGGCCTCGTTCATCACCGTGAGAAGCTTGACAATCTTCTCGTATGTGTTCGGAAATACCATATCAAATACGAACTGCTTTCGCTTCTCGGAGTACTTCGCGTAGTTCATGGTGCCCATGTTGAGGGCTCCGATTTCGGGGCGCACTTCGAGCAGGGTTTGGGCTTGAAGACTCACGTCTTCGCTGATGGTTCCCGTGGAAAAATTCAGGATAATCGGGCACCGGGCCTGAATCTCTTTTTTGATCGCCGCGAAAGTTTCGGGGGCGTACGTGGGCGTGCCGTCGTCGTTGCGGGCGTGAATGTGAACAACCGCTGCACCGGCGTCGTAGGCTCGCTTGGCTTCGTCGGCGATCTCGACGGGGGTGTACGGAATGCCTTCGCACTGTTTGCGATTGGCCAAAACGCCCGTGAGAGCGCAGGTGATAACGCACAGATCAGAGTCGCGGGATGTCGTCATGGTTAGGGCTCGCTTTGGGGTGTGTTGGAAGCTTGAACGAGCTCGTCGATACGGCCGGCGAGCTTGAGCAAAATGCGTAGAACCGTGGCCATTTCCTCGGCTTCGAGACTGGCGATGGCCGCTTGAAAAATCTCCATCGGCGCAATGGGCACGCTTGCGGCGAGGCTGCGCCCCTTCTCGGTGAGTTTGATATGCACGACGCGGCGGTCTTCTTTGGAGCGCACGCGGCGCACGAGCTCTTCGCGCTCCATGCGGTCGATGATGCCGCTCACCGTGGAGTTTCCGGCCCGTATGCGCTCAGACAACTCGGACAGGCTCAAGTCGCCGAGGTGTTGAAGCATTTTCACAACGGTGAGCTGCGGCCCGGTGAGGTTTCGCGCGCGCGCGACCTCTTTCGTGAGGCGCCGCGACTCGGTGTAGAGGTAAACCGTGGTCTCCACGATCTTGTCGATGTCGCGTTGAACCCCGTCGGAAAACGCAGAACGCGGGGGCGTACTCAGAGAAATCATCACTTACTTCGTATACGAAGTATTATTCGCTCTGTCCCGCTAATTCCGCCGTGAGCGCGCGAGGTCTACGCACTCGCAGGCCTGCCCCGAGCGTGCTACGGCCCGCTTCGCCATGGCCTCCACCGACGACCGCCCTGCTTTTTCGTTCCTGATTTACGAGCTCGAAGAGGGTCCGAAAACCTACGACGCGGTCATTCCGCGTGACTTCTTGGCAGCGTCTTTGCACGACTGCGACGACGTGAGTCCGAGCGATGCCGCGGGTGCCCTGCGGGTGACGCTCACGAAACTTGGTCGCCAAATTGTTGCGGTCGGCACGGTGAAAGCAAGCGTCATAACGGCATGCGCGCGGTGCATGCAGAATGCAACGATTCGCGTCGAGGCCAAGTTCGATGCGCTGGCGATCCCCTCGGTGACAACGTCACCCACGAACGGCCCAAACCGAAGCTCTGGAAAGCGTCTGCAAAAAGTTCCGGTCAAGCCAGCGCATTCAACGAAGGCCGCGCATTCGTCGCACGACGACGACGACGAAAACGACATCACCGACGCCGGGCCCGACACCATTTGCTACGAAGGTGAGCATTTGGTGCTGGATGACGTCGTTCGCGATGCCATCGTCCTCGAAATTCCGATGATGCCCTTGTGTTCCGAGACGTGCGCGGGTATAGAACGCGCCCCCGTGTCGGAAGATGCGAACGGTCGGTCCGCCGATCCTCGCTTTGCCGCACTCCTGTCAGTTAAACCGGGCCCAAAAGCCTGATCGAATCGTACCAGAGGTAAGCCGTGGCTGTCCCGAAGCGCCGCACCAGTCGTTCCAGGCGCAATATGCGCCGTGCCAACCACGACAAGGTCATCGTCCCGAATCTTTCCGCTTGCAGCAACTGCGGTGAGCCTTGCGTTTCGCATCGCGCCTGCCCGGCGTGTGGCTTTTACAAAAGCCGCGAAGTCATCAAGAAAGACTGACCGCACCACAACCCCCGTATGGCCATCGTAAGTCGGTCGTACGTCCATCGTAGGATGTGCCCGTTTGGGCAGACAAAGACCCGCCTCGTGACGCCCGTCACTTGGCGGCCTTTTGGCGTTGGGCCAGCGCGGTGAAGCGCGCAGACGCGGGTGCGGTTGAACCGAGGCTCAATGGGCATGTCGCGGCCACTGAGCGCTTTGAGTCGTCCGGCTGCGTAAGCACATTCGCAGCATTTTGTGGGCTTTCACGGGCGGTTCCCCTTGCAGACCAGCGCGAGTGCTACAAGGCTGACGAAACCGTGACGATTCGTTGCGGCCCGAAACCATGCGCTCACAAATACTCGGCACCGGCCACTTTCTTCCCGACACCGTCCGCACCAACAACGACTTGGCCCAACTGGTCGACACGTCGGACGAATGGATTCGCGAACGCACAGGCATTCGAGAACGCCGTATAGCGCCTCTTGATATCCAGAACAGCGACATGGCCGCGGGCGCCGCCAAACGCGCGCTGGAGGCCGCTGGCGTGCCAGCAAACGAGGTTGACCTCATCATCGTCGCCACGGTCACGGGGGATCATCCGATGCCTGCCACGGCTGTATTGGTGCAACAGAAACTTGGTGCCCCGAACTGCCCAGCGTTCGACATTTCGGCGGCATGCGCGGGCTTCGTTTACGCGCTGGCCATCGCCGATGCATTCATCGTCACGGGGCGCGCCCGGCGCGTCGTCGTCGTCGGCTCCGAGCTCTTGTCGCGCGTCGTCAACTGGCAAGATCGCGGCACGTGTATTCTTTTCGGAGACGGCGCGGGGGCCGTGGTTGTGGGCCCGCAAGAAGACGAATCGGACCGGGCCTCGGCGCTCCTCGGCACGTCGCTCCACACCGACGGCAGCCTCGCGGGATCCCTCATGATCCCCGGGGGCGGCACGGCCAAGCCGGTCACCGCCGAGAGCCTCGACGCCGCTGAAAACAAAGTGTTTATGCGCGGCCAAGACATCTTCAAAGTGGCCGTGAAGAACCTCACGAGCACCTGCCGCGAAGCCCTCGTGAAGGGTTCAATCGACATCGACCAGGTCGACTGGCTTTGCTCGCACCAAGCCAATTTGCGTATCTTGGACCAAGTGGCATCGCGCCTTGGCATCGCCCCAGAAAAGGTTCTTACGAACATCGATCGCGTGGGCAATACGTCGAGCGCCTCGATTCCAATTCTCTTGGACGAAAACGTGCGCAGCGGTAAAGTACGCAAAGGCGACACGGTGCTGATGTGCGGCCTTGGCGCGGGTATTTCCTGGGGAAGCGCTCTCATTCGCCTGTAACGCCTGCGCGACGGGAGCGAGACACGCAAGGCCCACCCGCGGCTTAGCGAGCCCGCGGTGTCGGCGGTGTCGGCCCTTCGCCCCACGGCCAAAACGCGTCGGCGGACTACCGCGGGGGTGGGGGTGGGGGGCGGTCTGACGCGCTCCCCCGATCTCCCCGATCGCCAACTGTTCTACGTGTCGATGAACGACTTGAGCTGCTTGCTCCGCGACGGGTGGCGAAGCTTGCGCAGCGCCTTTGCCTCAATTTGGCGAATGCGCTCGCGGGTCACTTCGAAGTCTTGGCCGACCTCTTCGAGCGTGTGATCGCTCTTTTCGCCGATGCCGAAACGCATGCGAAGAACCTTCTCTTCGCGCGGCGTCAAGGTCTTGAGAACGCGGCGCGTTTGATCCGAAAGGTTGCCCGAGATGACCGCCTCTTGCGGCGAAACGACGGACTTGTCTTCGATGAAGTCACCAAGGTGGCTGTCTTCTTCTTCACCGATCGGCGTTTCGAGGCTGATGGGCTCCTTGGCGATTTTGAGGACCTTGCGGACCTTTTCCA
>CAMCKZ010000119.1 GCA_945875545.1 Polyangium aurulentum
GCCCGCGTCGATCGAGCCCATGTGTTTGTAAAAGGGAGACATGACGGCGAGCGGCGTATTCTTTCCGACCATCGATGCGCGCTGCGCCAAGCGATGGGCGTACCCGCTCGTCATCATGCGGCCGCCCCACTTCAGAGACATGCGCACGAGGGCCGTGGGCACACTCGAAATCAAGGCGTGAGGAACGGGCCCGAGCTTGCCTGAGAGCACGGTGGCGAAGGGCTTCTCAAACGCCCCAAGGGCGAGCACATACCCGGCCACCCGATCGCTGTATGCCCTGCTTATTTCCAGGCCAATCTGGCACCCGAGGGAGAAGCCAAAGACCACCGCATCACGGGCGTTGGCGGCGTCCAGGGCGAGCACCGCATCGCGCGCGCAACCCTCGATCGTCGCACCGCCCGCGGTACGCGCAGGGTCAGAGGTACCGTGACCCTTGAGGTCAAAGCTCACGAGTGTGGCACGCCCCCAAAAGGCCTTACGCATACCCTCCCAATACATGTGCGGACACGCGAGACCGTTGATGAAAAGGAGAGTGGGAGACCCGGCGGGCCCGCGCTCTATGGAGAGAGATAGTTCCGTTCCATCGGAGCCCTTGAAGCTTGGCTGCATGACGCGATGCTACCGCGCGTGGTCGCACAATGGGGACTCGAGAGCGCTACCGCCGGGCTTTTTCCGGGATAAAAGCGGCGAAAACTCTTAGGCTGCGGCCACGGGCTCAAGGGGAATTCCCTGCGCAATGGCCTCGGCCGACACCACTTTTCTCGACACGAGTGATGGTACCGCCGCCGCCAACGCGACCCCGAGTTCTGCCTCCGTGCATACTGCAACGACCCGCAATGCCGCCGCATCGATGCGCGAAGCAATGGCCGCATTGACCTCGTCAAGGGCCAGCGTGGCGACGCTCGCAAGCCATCGGTCATGGTACCCGTCGCCGAGTTCGAGCACGCGTTCTTCGACCGCCCGGTGCATGCGTTTGTGCGCCGTGTCGCGATCAAATACCGATGAGCGGGTCAGGTATTTTCGCATGCCGCCGAGCTCTCGCGCCGTTATTCCCTTTTCAATCCAGTCACTTAGAAGACCTAGCATCAGGCCCAGACACGGACCCGAGTCGCTCACGCTGGGCTGCGCACTCATCACGAAGCTCGTTCGAATCCGCTCGGAAGAAATGCGCGCAGAGACGCTGTACGACCAGCCTCGCTTGGAACGAATTTCGCGCACGAGGCGCGAGGTAAATGTGCCCCCAAAAATGGCAACGCCCACCCCCAACGCCGCATGATCGGGGTCGTGCGGGTGCGAGCCGCGCGTGCCAACCAGCAGCTGCGTCTGCGTGCGCTCGGCCTTGTTGACGATGAGCAAATGGCGTCCGCCAAGAGGCGGCACCGCCGACACGGCCAGCGACACCGACTCAGAAGGCCTGGGAATCGCCGCGTCAATCTCTGCGGCCACGGCCTCGGCCTCGACCTGGGTGATCGAGCCTGCGAAACCGAACGTGAGCCGGTCGCGGGGAAAAGCCTTGCGATGGTAATCATGCAGAATGCATGCATCGATTGGCGCGATACTTTCGCGGGTGCCCCCAAGAGGCCGACCATAGGGATGGCCCGCGAGCATGGTGCGCCGGAATGCCAAACGAGAGAGGGCGTCGTCGCTGTCGAGAACCTCGACGCGCTGGGCTTCGATCTCGCGTTTGAGGCGGTCGATCTCCGCGTCGTCGAAACGCGGTGCCGCGAACATCTGGCAAATCAACCGCACGAATGGCGCAAGATTGCGGCGAAGCACCGTGCCGTGGACGGCAAAGGTCGAACACTGGGTGTCGACGAGAAGCTCCGCGCCGAGGCGGTCGATTTCCGCCTCAAACGCCGCGGTATCGAGGGTGCCCGAACCGCGACGGAGCATCCGCGAATGAAACACGGCGAGGCCTGCCAAGGGCGCGGGCTCCAAGTGCGCACCGCCCTGCCCGGCGATCATGAGGTGCACGAGGGGCAGCGTGGGCTGGGCATCGACGAAGACCGTGGGCCTGGACGGGGTCGAAGAGGTCGTCACGAGGCAAGCTCCGGCAGCAGAATAACGAGGTTTTTTCCTTCGGGTCGAAAGTAACGGCGCGCCACGCGGCGAAGGTCTGCGGGGGTCGTGCCCTGCCACTGACGAAGGCGCCGAAACGGAATGTCGGGGCACGCGGCGACCGTCTCGTGGAAGCCGATGAGTTCGGCCTTTCCGTTTACGGTTTCAAGGCTTTGCGCGACCCCAAGTTCGAGTCGAGCGACGGCGCGATCGAGTTCCGCCTCCGTGACGAGTTCCGTCCTCAAAATGCCGAGGGCCTCGTCGATTGCCGCGGCCACGGACTGGGCCGAAATACCGGGGCGCGCCGACGCCGAAAACTCGATGAGCGAGGGGTCGCGAAAGGCCCCGCAGCTGGCACCGATGTCGGTCACAAGTTCCCGTTTTCGCACGAGATCCTGATGCAAACGACTGGCGCGGCCCCCGGAAAGCACCTCCATAAGAAGGCTCACCGTGGCGTGATCGCCGTCGGAAAAAGCCGGCCCATGAAAGGCCATTTGAAGGCGCTCCGTGGCCGTGGGTTTGCGGGCCTCGAGGTAGCGTGGGGAGGTTTGCGGCGGCTCCGGCATCACGTCTTCGGCGGGCAAGACCGAGGCCTTCAGGGCCCCATGGGACTCCAAAACCAAGGCGACACCCTTCGCGGGATCGACATCGCCAACCAAGACGATCGTGCACGCATTGGGAGCGTAATACGTTGTATAGAAGGCCTCGCAATCGGCGGGCGTGAACGCCAAGATGTCCTCCATCGAGCCGATGGTTGGAATTCGGTAGGCGTGCTCCTTGAACGCGAGATCCCAGAGTTTTTCCGAGGCCCAGCCATCGAGATCGTCTTCCACGCGCTGGCGACGCTCGTTGGCAACGACCTCTTTTTCGCTCGCGACCTGCTCTTCGCGCAGCACGAGATTGGCCATGCGTTCGGCCTCCAGAGAGAGGGCCAGACGCACGCGATCCGATGGCACGGTCTCGTGATAAAATGTCCAGTCGCACCACGTGGCGGCGTTGGTTTCGGCGCCCGCGTCTTCGAGTTTGCGGTCGAACGCGCCGGGCCGAAGGTTCTTTGTCTCGCCGAACATGAGATGTTCAAACAAGTGGCAAATGCCCGTTTTACCTGGTTTTTCTTGGCGTGAACCGACTTTAAACCAGCAGTGCACCGCGGCAATCGGCGCGCTCGAATCGTGGAGCACGAGCACCGTGAGACCGTTCGAGAGCCGTGCGCGCAGGAGTGACTCGGCACCAAAGGCTTCAAGGTTGTAGTCGGCCAAATGCGCGCGACCCTCGGAAGGCGCTCGAAGACTTTCCAGGCGCCGGATTTGGCCGGCGGACAGGCCGGGCATCAACCGTCGACCTTCAAGATCGCGAGGAACGCTTCTTGCGGAATCTCCACGGAGCCCACCTGTTTCATGCGCTTTTTTCCCTCTTTTTGCTTCTCGAGGAGCTTTCGTTTGCGGCTGATGTCGCCGCCGTAACACTTGGCCGTCACGTCTTTTCGCATCGCTCGCACCGTTTCACGGGCGATGATCTTTCCGCCAATGGCCGCCTGAATCGCGACCTCGTACTGCTGCCGCGGAACGAACTCACGCAGCTTCTCGGCGAGGGAGCGCCCACGTACTTGCGCCTTGTCGCGGTGAACGATGATGGAGAGGGCGTCGAGGGAATCGCCGTTGACCAGAATATCCACTTTGACCAGGAAATTTGGCCGGTATCCGATGACCTCGTAGTCCATCGAGGCGTAGCCCCGCGTGATGCTTTTGAGCCGATCGTGGAAGTCGAAAATGATCTCGTTGAAGGGAATTTCGTAGAGAACAATTACGCGGTTGTTCGACAAAAATTTCATGTCGATTTGAACGCCGCGGCGCTCTTGGCACAGGCTCAACACGGCACCCACGTGCTCCGGCGGCACGTGAATCGAGAGCTTGACGATGGGCTCTTCGATGCGTTCAATGTTCTGGGGCGGCGGCAATTTCGCAGGATTTTCGACGCGCAAGCGCTCATCGCTCGTCGTGTACACGTCGTAGACGACGCTTGGAGCTGTGGTGATGAGGTCGAGATCGAACTCGCGTTCGAGGCGCTCTTGAATAATCTCCATGTGGAGCAGACCCAGAAAACCGCAGCGGTAACCGAAGCCCAAAGCCTCCGACGAATCGGGTTCGAAACTGAGCGCTGCGTCGTTCATGTGCAGCTTGTCGAGGGCATCACGGAGGGCCGGGTACTCGGAGCTTTCCGTAGGAAAAATCCCCGCAAAAACCATCGGCTTCACGTCTTTAAAACCGGGCAATGGGGTGGTTGCCGGCTTGGCCGCGAGGGTCACGGTGTCGCCGACTTTTGTGTCGTGCACCGAGCGAATGTTTCCGGAAATGAAGCCTACTTCGCCCGCAGACAGCTCATCGAGGGCTTGCGCAAAGGGGCGAAACGTTCCGAGTTCCGTCACTTCGTAGTCGGTCTGGGTGGCCATAAAGCGCACTTTGTCGCCCCGGCGAACTTTGCCATCGACCACGCGCACGAGCACCATCGCACCGCGGTACGGGTCGTACCAGCTGTCAAAAATGATGGCGCGGAGGAGGCCTTCCGGATCGCCTTTTGGCGGCGGAACGAGGGCTACAATCTGCTCGAGAATGGCGGGAACACCCACCCCCGTTTTGCCGCTGCACGACACCGCCTCGCTGCAATCAAGGCCGATAATTTCCTCGATTTGCTGCTTGGTGCCGTCGACGTCGCTGGACGGCAGATCGACCTTGTTCAACACCGGAATGACCTCGAGGCCCTGCTCGATGGCCAGGTACACATTCGCGAGGGTCTGGGCCTCCACGCCTTGCGTCGAATCAACGACGAGGATGGCGCCCTCGCACGCGCTCAGCGACCGGGAAACCTCGTAGTTGAAGTCGACGTGGCCCGGCGTATCGATCAAGTTGAGCTGGTAAAGCTCCCCGTCTTTCGCGCGGTAATCGAGGCGAACCGTTTGGGCCTTGATGGTGATGCCACGCTCACGCTCCAAGTCCATTTTGTCGAGGAATTGTTCCCGTGATTCGCGATTGCTTACGGCGCCCGTGAGCTCAAGGAAGCGGTCCGCGAGGGTGCTCTTTCCATGGTCGATGTGCGCGATGATGCTGAAATTTCGGATACGGGAAGGGTCGACGGACATCGGTCGCGCGTTCGTAGCCCAAATCGGTGGGGTGGGAAGATATGCGCGGTTTCTCGCCGCACATTTCGGGACGACGGCCGCCGAAGCGCGGCGAACTTTCGCGGCCCGAAGCTACGCGACCGCCAAGCCCGAACCCTCGACTATTCGCTGGAACGACCGGTCTTCGCGTGCGCGGCTGCTGGAGCTTCGACGCCGAAACGCGCGCCCTCGAGGCTCAGAGAAATCTGACCCGGAAGGTCGGCGGCGTACCGCTGCAAGATGAGATCGATGCCCTCGCGAATGTAGATCGCAACCGGCACCTTGGTGCGCACGTGGAGCTGCCGAAGAAGCTCGTGCTGCTCCGGGGTCACGTAGATCGTTGTCGAAATCTTTTTGCGGGACATGGCAAAGGGACGGCGCAAAACGCGCGAACTGCGGGAAAGACATCAATACGCAAGTGACACTACCCTAGGCGACCATACATGACCTCGCAAGAAGGACGGTTGCGGCTGCGCTTAAAAAGGGGCTAGACTCGCGAGACCGATGAAACTTTTCTTTCTACGATCGTCCCTTTGCAGGGCTTTTTTCGGCGTATTTCTGGCGGCCTGTTTCGAGCCCGAAGCGCCAGTGAATACGCTCGCCGGACCGAAAATTGGTGAGCGGCGCTTTCGCATTGAGCATGAGCGCTGCGACGCCAGCATCGGCACGGTGCAGAGCGTCGACATGAATGGCGACGGATCGTCCGACCTCCTGGAAGTGCAAAAAGACGGCGTCATGGTGTGCCGATCGAGCGACTTGAACCGCGATTCGCGCCCGGATGTTTTCGAGTATTTTGAGGGCACGGCCCTGCGTCGGCGCGAAACAAACCTCATCGACGCGTCGTTTGTCACCGTGGCTGAAACCTTCACGGGCGGGGCGCTGACGCTCGTCGAATACGACACCGAAGGAAAGCGTCGCATCGACACGTGGGACCACTTCAACGCCGCGGGAAAGATCGATTCCCGGGAGCGCGACACGGACGGCGACGGCAAGATCGACGAATGGTGGACGTACGCCGCCGACGGAGAATACAGCGTGCGCATCGATACCAATGCCGACGGCGAGCCTGACGAAGTCCGTCGTCCAGACCGGGGAGCACGCTGATGTTCGTCAAAAGTTCACTGGCTGTCATTTTGAGCAGCGCTGTCGCTTTCGCCGCGGGCGAACCGTCCACGGCCGCCAATACCGCGAGTACCGCCAATACCGAGGCACCGGCCACGGTCGAACCCGTGCGCGCGGCGGCCGTCACCACCAAAACCGTGGAGGCGCCCAAGGCAACGAATGCACCCGGGGCGCTCGCACCCCAAATGGCGAATGCGCCTATAAAACCAGGCGTTACGCGGTGCACAGAGTCGAGCCAGCCGGGTCTGGTGGTCGAAGCCAATCTGGCGAACGGATCGACTTTCCCGGAGGTGCGGCGCGTACTCCGCATCACAGCCGACCGACATACACTGGTATGCCGCGAAATGGATCGCAACGGAGACGGCCGCTACGACGTTGCCCGCCATTACAACGCGAAGGGCGAGCCGACGTACGAAGAGACCGACAGCGACCACGATGGCCGGGTGGACACCTGGATCTATTTTCAAAACGGAAAAGTCGGCGAGAAGCAGCGCGATACAAACCTCGATGGCGAGGCCGATGAAACGGTCAACTTCAACGAACTCGGCCAAATTAGCCGCATTCGACGAGACCGCAATTTCGATGGCAAGACCGACGAATGGGAGATCTTCGCCAACGGCAACCTCGAGCGCCGCGGCGTGGACGACGCTTTTGAAGGGCGAGTAACGCGTTGGGATCGCGACGGAGAACTCGTGCCGCCAGAAGCCCCGCCGGAGGAGAAAAAAGAGGAAGCGGCGGAACCCGAAAGCGACAAGGCTAAGGGCAAAAAAGGTGGCAAAACCCTAAGAAACCTCCGGGGCGACAAGGCACCTCGGGGCCCCGTGATGCGCGGCAAAAAGTAGCCGCACGCGCCGCTGGCGGCCTCGCCCAACGCGCTCGCCACACGAAGCATGCAGATTGCATGCATCTAGTATATGATGCATATACGCCACGCATACAGCGCCCAGGCCCAGGCCTAGGTGGACGCTGCGAAACGCTTCGCCGCCGCGTTAGTGCGGTTTTCAGTCGCATTGACCCCGCATGGAGGCGGGCGAGTCAGCATAAAAGCTGGTGGGGGGCGTCGGGGGAGCGGCAGCAGGCGGCCACGATTACCGGCCGACCGTAAACTGCTCTAGGGGGCAGAAGTTCCCTGGCGGCCGTACGAGTCTTCGAGGCGCACCACGTCGTCGAGGTCTGGCGTTGATACTTCGACCACATCCACGTCGGTGACGCCGACCATGCGATGAATGGTTCGTGGCGTGCAGTGAAACGAATCGCCCGGGTTCATCACAACGATGCGGCGATCGTCGTCGGGGCCAATTTCGAGGTTCATGGTGCCCGCCTGAACGAGAAACGTTTCTTCTTTCCGTTCGTGGTACTGGCGCGACAATCGTTGCCCCGCGGAGATGTGCAATATCTTCCCGACGTACCGATCGGTGTGGGCCCATATAAGCTCGTACCCCCAAGGCTTTTCTACGCGTTTCATCGAATCTCTCCTGCTCCGGTTTCTGCCATGGCTCAAGAACGTTTGCAAAAAATCCTCGCGCGCGCTGGCGTTGCCTCTCGTCGGGCCGCTGAAGAAATTGTTCTCTCGGGCCGCGTGCGCGTGAACGGAAAGGTTCTCGATACCCTCGGCTCGAAGGCCGACCCGTTCGACGATAAAGTGGAGCTCGATGGCCGCCGTATCCTAGCAGAAACAGGCACTTACCTGCTCTTCCACAAGCCCCGCGGCATCGTGACGACGATGAGCGATCCAGAGGGTCGGCCCACCGTTGCCGACTACGTGGTCGACTTGCCATCGCGGGTGTTTCCCGTTGGTCGACTCGATTTTGCGACGAGCGGCGTGCTCTTTCTGACCAACGATGGCGAATTTTCGAACGGTCTTTTGCACCCGAAAAAAGCCGTTCCAAAAACGTACGTCGTCAAGGTGCAAGGCGTGATGGAAGACGCCGATATCGATCGCTGGCGCCAGGGCGTGAAGCTCGAAGACGGAACCGTCACCCGCCCCGCAGACCTCCTCGTGCTTCGTAACGAGGGCGACAAAACGTGGTTTGAGTTGACGATTCACGAAGGAAAAAACCAGCAAATTCGCCGCATGGGCGAGGCCACGGGTTTTCGCGTCATGCGACTCGCGCGCTTGTCGTTTGCGGGCATTACCGCCGAAGGACTTCGCCCTGGCATGTGGCGCGTTCTCACCCGCGAGGAGCTGACCGCGCTGAAGAAAGAGTGGGAGGTGCCGAAGCGAATTCCGTCGGCAGAAGTGCTCGCAAGGCTCGCCGAAAAGGCCACGACCATGCGCGTCGCGAAAGCGTTTGTGCGCGGAGCCTCCGTCGAAGGCGGGTTGCAAGTGCACCGAAAGCGGGCCACGACTCCCGGGCCAAACACGCACGGTGGTCGTGAAGATTCCCGGCGATGGGCACGGCCCGAAGTCCACGCCCCCGAAGCCTCGTCCGGCGACGACGCTTTTCTCGACAAGCACATGGGCCGAGGCGCGCCGAAAACGCGGACAAAAGCAGGGCCGGCGGGTCGCAGCGTTCGCGCCGAGACCGGCGAGGCGGGTGCTCCGCGAGCCGCGGCGGCACCGGCTGGTACCGGCCCGTCACCGCGTGCGCGGGCAGTCCGCACCGATCGCGCCCCGCGCACAGGTGGGCCTCCAGAAAAGCGCCCGGCGGAACGCGGTGAACGCGGTGAACGCGGTGAACGCGGTGAACGCGGTGAACGCGGTGAACGCGGTGAACGCGGTGATCGCAGTGAACGCGGTGATC
>CAMCKZ010000120.1 GCA_945875545.1 Polyangium aurulentum
TTGGCCGGCGTTCGCAATGTGGCCCTGGCGCTTCCCGGTGGAGGCGGCTCAGCAGCTCGTGCGCGCGCTTCTGCGGCGTGCTTGGCCGCATGACGCGCGGCCCACGGTGCGGCCCCACGAAGCCCCATGCGCCTCTTGCCCTCAGGCGCGGCGACCTCGATTTTTGCGCCTTTTTTCGCCGTGGCGGCCTTCGCGACCGGCACGGCCTTGGCAGCCTTCGCAGCCTTCGCGACCGGCGCGGCGGCGGTCTTTTTTACCTTGACGGGCTCGGCCTTTTCGACAGCCTTTTTTACCTTGACGGGCTCGGCCTTTTCGGCCGTCTTTTTTGCCTTGACTGGCGCAGTCTTTTCGACAGTCTTTTTTACCTTGACGGGCGCGGCCTTTTCGGCAGTCTTCTTCGCCTTGACCACCACCTTCACTGCCGGGGCCGCCTTGGTCTTTGGCGTTTCAGCCTTGACCACTGCCTTGACGACCTTCGCCGCCGTCACCTTTACCGCCTGCTTCGCCTTGGCCATGGGTCTCTCGCAGAAGACGCTGGAGCACATGCTCGCGTGTTCGTTCCGCGTGGTTAGCAAATGGCGGGCTAGGGCGTCCAGTTTCCTCCAAGGCAAACGCCGCGCGTTGAGCGAGCTCGCTCCGTTGGCTCCCTACGAACGCGTTTCCGAGCCCCGGCGCTTTTGGGGAGGGGCATCATTTGAGTCGCCGCCACCCTGGAGAACCCGAAGCTTTTCCAAGACCTTTTCCACGTGTCCGTCGACCTTCACGTTGGTGAACGACCACGCCAGCACGCCCTCGGGATTGACCACGAAGGTCGATCGAATCACGCCCTCGACGCGCTTTCCGTACATGACTTTTTCTCCGAAAGCCCCGAACGCTTTGTGCACCGCGAGGTCGGAATCGCTGAGCAGCTCCACCGTCAATGTGTACTTGTCGCGAAACTTGCAGAGTGCACCGACTGCATCTTTTGAGATGCCAAAAACCGCGGCATGCAGTTTTTCGAAAGCGTGAAGTTGCTCGGTAAATGCCTGGGCCTCACGCGTGCAGCCTGGCGTATCTGCGCGCGGGTAGAAGTAGAGAACCGACCAAGCGCCGAGCAGAGACTCCGAGGGCACCTCGCGCCCCGCGTTGGACGGAAGCGAGAAGGAGGGGGCACGGTTTCCGGGAGCGATCGGCGGCATGGGCCCGTCCTTACATCGATCTCTTGGCGTTCCCGTGCGACATTGCGGCGACCAAGGAGTCTTTGTTGAACCTAAATGCGGCCGCACGGGAACTATCCCTCAAGCTTGTTTATTGGGGGCCACCCACGAGTGGGAAGACGAGCAACTTGAGGGAGCTGCGTCGCGCCATTGCGCCCGGGCAGCGAGGTCGACTCATGACCCTCGACACCGCCGACGACCGCACCATTTTTTTTGACATGCTCCCGATCTCACTGACGGTTCCGACTGGAAATAGTCACGATTTTACGCTGCGAGTCAGGGCCTTTTCTGTTCCAGGGCAGGCTGTGCACGCCACCACGCGCAAGGTCGTTCTTCAGGGCGCCGACGGCGTGGTTTTCGTCGCCGACTCGCGGCTCGAAGAGACCCAGGCCAATGCTGCAAGCTTCGCTGAATTGCGTGCATACCTCACAGACCTTGGTCACGGCGACACGTCGCTTCCCATCGTGATGCAGTTCAACAAACGCGACCTCTTCGAGATCCGCAGCGACCAAGAGCTCTCGACTCTTGCCGCCACCAGCATCGAACCCGTCTTCCGCGCCACAGCCACCCGCGGGGAGGGCGTGCGCGAGACTTTTCTCGCCCTCACGGCAACGGTGTTGGCGGGAAATTACCGCCGATACCCCCTCCAAGAAACGCTGGGCCTCGGCGCCTACGCCGCAACGAATGCCATCGCGAAAGCGCTCGGGTGGAACATGGACGTCGCTCGTTGCATGCAGGCCAGCGTGGCCAACTCCTTGATCCTGAGCCGAGACACGACCCATGAGTGAACGCTCCTTCGATGACGCCTTTGCGCCGAGCCTCGGCACCCTCGGCGACGAAGACGCCCTTCGGGATTTCCTGCAGAGTACATGCGATATTCATGGCGTATCGATCGCCATCGATCAAGCCGTCGCGCAGGCCATCGCCTCCGACAGCTGGCAGCCATTTGTCGCCGCGACCCCCGCCGCCCATCTGTGGCTTGAGCAGTCAATATGCTCGCTAAGTCGCCCCATTGTCTACGACGGCGTGACCGTGGGCATCCTGCGCGTCGGTCACCTGGTGGCGACGCCGCAAGGTCTACCCGAGCGCGTCATCGACCACGTGCAACTTGTTTTGAACGTATTACTGTATCATGGTCATCGCTGTGCTGTGTCTGCGGCGCTTCAAGAGGCCAGCATGCGCGAGCACGTGCGCGAGGTGACGATGCAGAATGAGGAACTGCGAACAGCCTATGAGCATGTGCGAAAACTCGACCGCCTTAAGATCGATTTTCTCGGCACCGTGAGCCACGAATTGCGCACCCCATTGACCTCGATTCTTGGCTACGGCGAGATGCTCACCCAGGGGGTGGCGGGCCCGCTCGGCGCCGAACAACTCGAGTTCGTCAACACGATTCGCGAGAAGGGCGAGCAGCTTCTCCAGCTGATCAACAGCATGCTCGATACGGCAAAACTCGAGAGCGGAACCCTCGACGTGCATCGGTCGCCGCTGCTTTTGCCGCCGCTCCTTGAGGGCGTCGCGGGCACCTTCGTTCCGCACGCGCGGCGCCGCGATATCCGATTGGAACTCGACGTGGGCTCGGACGTCCTCGAGATTTTCGCCGACGCGATGCGCCTCCGGCAGGTGTTCATGAACCTCGTCGACAACGCGCTCAAGTTCTCCCCGAAGGGCAGCACGGTGCGCCTTGAGGCCCGCCTGATCGTCTCTTACCTCGGTGACCACGCGGGCGGCCTCGCGAGCGAAGCCCTGTCGTCGACCGTGGCCTACGACGCCGTCGAGGTGCGCATTCGAGACCGCGGTTGCGGCATTCCGCCGGAGGAACACTCGCGCATCTTCGATCCATTTTACCAGGTGGATTCCTCGCAAACGCGCAGGCATCAGGGCGCGGGTCTGGGCCTAGCGATCTGCAAACGCCTCGTCGAGGCCCACGACGGCCGCATCCTCGTGGAGGCCAATCTGCCCCAAGGCACCTGCTTCGTCGTCACGCTGCCAATCGCTGCGCCGGATCGCGAACGCCGCGTGCGCCTTCGGGGGTCGCTGCGGCCGTGAGTTCCACGCGCGAGTTCGAGTTGATAAAGTCCCTCGCGGCGATTCACGCGGCCTCGCCTGCGCCGCCCGTCGTGACCTCGATCGGTGACGACGCCGCCGTCCTTTTACTCGACGCATACACTGTATGGACGATGGATGTGCAGGCGGAACACGTGCACTTTGAACGGGCGTGGTTGACAGCGGAAGACCTGGGTTTTCGCGCGCATGCAGCGGCCACGAGCGACGTGTTGGCGATGGGAGCTGTGCCCGTGGCATCGCTTGCAAGTTACATCCTTCCAGCCGGCGACGGGGTCATGGCCGAGGGCTTGGCACGTGGGGCGGAGGCGTCGGCGCGTGCGCACGGTGCTCCCGTGGTTGGCGGAAACTTGAGCCGCGGTGCCTCGCTTTCGGTCACCACGACGGTCCTCGGAAGGGCCTCGCGGGCGGTGCTTCGGTCCGGCGCGCGCGTCGGTGATCTCGTTTTGGTGGCGGGTCATTTGGGCTACGCGGCCCTCGGTCTGCGCGCCCTGATGAACGGCCTTTCTGGCGATTCACTCGGCCCATTTATTCAGCATTGGCGGCGCCCCGAATTGCCTGTTTATGCAGCACTTTCGCTGGATAATGCCCACGCAGCCATCGACATTTCCGACGGCCTCGCGCAAGACCTTGGCCACGTGCTTTCGCCTGCGTTGCTCGGCGCGATTTTCGACGAAGACGCCCTCGTCGACGACGCCCTTCGTGACGCCTGCGCGGGCCTTCAACTCGCGCCGTTGGAACTCGCGCTTGCGGGCGGAGAAGACTACGCGCTCGTGTGCACGGCCCCCGGCGACCTGCCCGGATTCAGGCGCATCGGCGTCGTCACAGATGCCCCCGGTATCGTCGTGTGCGGCCGCAATGGCGCGTGCCAGTCTTGGAGAAGCGCGGGGCATGAACACGAATTTTAGCGGGCACAAATGGCGCGTGCGAAAAGTGCGCTAGCAGGCCGCCCATGGGATTTTTCTCGGCGTTTCTATTGGCCCTTGGCCTCGCAGCCGATGCCGCCGCGGTGTGCGCGTCGCGGGGTCTTGTGGCCCGCACCATCGACAACGACGCCCGCAAACGTGTGGCCCTCTACTTCGGTGGTCTTCAGGCGCTCATGCCCCTCGTTGGCTGGGCGCTCGCCCGCGGTTTCGGTGCGTTCGGGGCCACCTGGTTGCCTCTCGTGGGGGGAATTCTCCTTGTCTACGTGGGCATCAAAATGGGGCGTGTCAGCTTTTTTGCGTCGTATGAAGCCGTCGAAGGTTTTGCGAATCGAGGAGTAAATCCCCTCGAACCCAGCGTGCTGATGCCCCTCGCCCTCGCGACCAGCATCGATGCCCTCGCCGCGGGCGTCGTCCTCGACAGGTTCACACTTCCGGCCATTGTGGTGGCCTCGCTCATCGGCCTCGTCACCGCCGTGATGTGCGTCGGCGCACTGCACTTCGGAAAGAGAGTTGGCGAGCGCATGGGGCCCGCAGCTCACTTGCTCGGCGCCACAATCTTGATTGGCCTTGGGCTCAAGCTTCTCGTCGTCGGCTAACTTGGCCTCGCCGTCAGTGGTTGCGAGCGTGCTCGAGGCACAGCATTCGCGAGACCCCAATGGCGGCTTTGCAGGTCTCGCACGAGCACACGCGGATGTCGGCGCCGTTGTCTTCGGCCGCTCCGCACATCGCGCACGCGCGGCCTCCGAGGGCCCGCGGTCCGATCGGAGCTTCGACCTTTCGAGCCTCTTGCCGCACGCCCATTCGGTGGCCGCGCCACGCTGCGATGAGCTCGGCGCCGAAGAAGAGAAAGTAATTCGACATGGCCGCCAGCAGCGCCGCTCGAACGGGCCATGTGGCTGATATTACTTGGAAAACCATGACACCGGCGGTCAGAAAACCGATCCACTTCATACGCACTTCGAGGACGAAGTAGAGGCGCACGGGGTAGTCAGGAAAGAGCGTGGCGAAGGCGAGAATGAGGCTCGAATTGAGCCATACATTTCCCACCGCATCGCCGGTGATGAGTGCCGCCGCGAGGGTGCCGAGCATGCCGAGCAAGTAGTAGACGTTGAAGCGAAACGCGCCGAGCCGGTCTTCGAGGGTTTGCCCCACCGACGCGAACCAAAGGACGCCGAAGAAGAACCAGATCCAGTTGCGGCTCGTGGGCAGCAAGATGAAGGAGAAGAGGCGCCAAACCTCTCCGGCCTTTACGCGATCGAGATCGAGCGTGAGACGACCTTCGAAGCTCGGGCTGTACTGGACGAAAAGGAAAACGGCGACCATGCCGCACGCGATCGAAAACGCCAATCGCTCCACTGCGTAAGAACCAAAGCGACGTTCGAGGCGACGGAGAAGGGCTTCCACAGTCATGGCCCGCTAGCACGAAAAGGTAAAAGAGCCGCCCTCGCAGCAGGCGACGTTCCGGGCGCCCCGGGCCTTCAACGGGACGCGGGACGCGGGGTTCGCAAAATCGCATCTGCCGAGTCAATTGCCTGGTTTTTTGCAGCGCCTGCGCTTAGCGCTCGGTAAAGTTTGGCCGCGTCGTCGAGCTTGTTTGCGTGCACCGCATCGACCGCGAGACGCTCCAACGTCACGCCGCCATCCGGGGCCGTGGCGACCCCGCGGGAGCCCGCAACGAAACGCGGCGTCGGGGTGTCGTCGTGCGCGGGCGCGGCGCTTGACGCGTCTGTGGAGGGCTCTGGCGGCTTCGAAATACGGGGCGTCGCGGCACCGGCAGGCAGGCCCGCGGCAGGCCCGGCGGGCGAGCTCGCGGGCACCGGGGCAAGCATCACAAACGCGAACGCGCCGAGAGCCAAGGGCAAGAGCCCGAGCGTTGCCTTGCGCACGAGGGACGCCTCGCGCCACGCCCTCATCATTCCGCCGCCGCGGCCCGCCGTGGGCATGGCGTTTGACGAAGGAACCCCGCCGAGAGGCGCCGAACCGGCGACGGACGACGAACCGAAAAAGAGGGGCGCGGCACCCGCCAGCCTTGGCAAACTTGGGGGCTGCCCGAGGGAACTCGCGCTCTCCGCTGGTGCCCCTCCGCCGTAAAAAAATGGGCCGCCCTGACTGGCGTGGGCCAGGGGAGGAATCGTCGAGGGCCGTCCGTCGCGAACCACAAGGGGGACCGAGCCATCGCGAGAAGCGTCCGCGGGGCCTGCGTTTCGCCCCGCGGAACTCAGCCCGGCTTTCACCGCGTCGCGCACGGAACTCGAGAGAAAAGCCGTGGGCGCGTCGTCGAGATCATAATGACCCGGGAGCGCCTCGCCTACGCGTGTATGCTCGTCGTCAGACGCAAACTGTGCAGAGGACTTCGGCGGCTTACTTGCGGCTGTTACGAGTCTTACGGGAACCGCGGGAGCGCGCAGAGCGTCGAGGTCCGTCAGAATCGTGGACGCCGAATTTGGCGGGGGGCTTGGGTCTTCGACGATGATGCGGGCGCGCCCGGCGACGACGATGGCACCGAGAGAAAGAGCCTCCCAGTCCGCCCCGAGAGCGCGGCCATCCACCATCATGGGCGCCGCTGCGTCGCGGCTGCATGCAAAGAGGTCGTGGCCATCGAAGTAGAAGAAGCCTTCGATGGGCGCGAGACCTCGGCCATCGATGACCCAGTCGCCCTGGCGGCCCACGGAGAATGGACCCAAGACAGCGCCGGCCGCGAAGCTTCTTTCGGCCTCGGCCCCGTTTGCGCCCATCAGCGCCAGACGAACTACCTTCAAATCACCCAGTGCCATGGCCTCTGGCGGCATCGTACACCGAAGCGGGAAGGTCGTGGCCATGCTCGCGCAGACGGTCGACGCGTTTCAGTAAGTGACCTGTGGGCACAAGGTCTCCCGGGTTAAAATGACCGTCCGCGGACTGCTCCACCAGCCGATGGAATATATCGTTGGCGACAAATACGCCGCGCTGCGAATCCCAGCCCAATACCTCAGTAATATGCGTCACGCGCCGCGAACCATCGGGCAGCCGGCTCGTCTGCACAACGATCTCAACGGCGCTTCCGACCTGTTGGCGCAGCGCTTCGAGGGGCATCAAAACATCGCTCATCAACCCCATCGTTTCGAGGCGTCTTAGGGCATCCATCGGGTGACTCGCATGGAGAGTCGCCATGCAGCCGCCGTGCCCGCTCGTGGCCGCCTGAATAAATTCCATGGCCTCGCCTCCCCGCAGTTCACCGACGAAAATGCGGTCGGGGCGAAGGCGCAGCGTGGCCTTGAAAAGATCGCGAATCGTCACCGCGCCGCGGCCTTTTGCATCCGCGGGCCGGGCCTCAAGATTCACGACGTGCGGGCGCTGCACCTGAAGCTCGCGCGCGTCTTCGATAACGACAATTCGCTCGCCCTCCGGCACAAATGCGCTGAGCGCGTTGAGCAGCGAGGTCTTGCCGCTGCCCGTTCCGCCGGACACCACGACATTGAGTTTGCCGACGACCATGGCACCGAGGGCCTGCGCGCCTTCGAGGGACAAGCTTTCAAACTGCAACAGTCGATCGATCGTGAGCGTTTCTTTGGCGAAGCGGCGAATCGATACGACGGGGCCCTCGGGAGCAACAGGCGGTAATACTGCTTCTATACGCGACCCATCCGGCAGTCGTCCCTCAAGAATGGGATGGTCCGGGCCGAGGGGCCGCCCCATAAATTGCGCCGCATTTCTAAGGGCCGCCAGCAGGGCGTCTTCGCTCTCAAATCGAGCATTTGTCCGCTCAAGAACGCCGCGGCGCTCGACGTGAATGGTGAACGGGCCGTTGATCAAAATGTCGGTCACCGCCGGGTCGTCGAAGAACGGCGCGACGGGGGCAAAGAACGTTTTGAGGGACGCGATAAAAAACTCGCGAGGAATCATGGCGCAGCCTCCGACAAGTAGGTCCGCGCTTCGACTGCGTGAGGGCCGTGGGGAACAATCTCCAGATAGCGCTCGAAGTGCTCCGACGCGGCGGCGCGATCAGCGAACGCGTCGCGCAAGACCCGCGCCAGACCAAGCTCCGCATCCGCGTCCCGCGCCTGCATTTTCAACAGGCGCTCGTAGGTCTCCCGCGCCTTCAAGCCATCGCCGACCGCCGCGTAAAGTGTTGCCATCAAACGCATGAGATTTGTGTCGTCCGGCCGCCGGCGCAACTCGGGTTCTGCGTAATCAACGGCTACCCGAAACCGTTGCGATTCGATGCAGGTTGCAAGCAATTCACGAAGGGCCTCTTGCCGCACTTCCGGCGTTGCCGCGCGACTCTCCAATGCCGCAGACAGGTACTGCTCGGCCCGCGTCGCGTCTCCGCTCCGCCGGTACCCTCGCCCCAGTTCCAAAAGGCGGTTTGGCGCGTACGCCTTCTCAACGGTCGCAGCACTCTCGCTGCCGCCGCCTCGCGTGCCCGCGCAGGCCACAAACGTTGCTCCAATCCCGAGGAAAAACCCAGCCCGCCAAGCGTTACATGCATACCTCACGCTTTTTTTCCAAGCTTCAAGGTGAGCCTCCGCTCCACGGCCACAAGCCACTCGACCCAGGGCCCCGTCTTGCCGTCGACGAGACTTCGCAAGACCCGCACCTCGCGCAACGCTGACTTGTCGTCGCCGGTATCGACGGCATGCTCGAGGCGAACGCGATGCACGCGGTAGTCGTCGGTCAGGCGCGCGCTCAAATCAGCCGCGGCCGCGAGAGCATCTTCTGCCAGTGACTCCTGCCCACCTTGCCGAAAACACGCCGCCGCGCGTTCGAAAAGCGGAACAGCCGCTACGCCATCTTGCACCGCAAAAGGACTTCGTTCGCGCTTTCCGCGGGCCAGCGTCAAGGAGTCGAAAGCGAGAGCGAGAGCCTCGTCTTTTTCTGACTGACG
>CAMCKZ010000121.1 GCA_945875545.1 Polyangium aurulentum
GCGGTCATCGTCGACCGCGTTACTGGTGAAGTAATCGCCGAGGGCTGGAACCGATCGGAAGAGAACCCCACCTGACACGGGGAGATCAACGCCATCAACCGGCTGATCGCCAACGGCCCCACCCTTGATTGTTCCAAGCTCGTCCTCTACACGACGGCCGAGCCCTGCCCGATGTGCCAGGGGGCAATCCTCTGGGCCGGCATTGGATCTGTCGTTTTCGGGACATCCATCCGGTTTCTTATCGACATTGGTTAACGGCAGATCGACATTCATGCCGAGGAAGTTGTTCGACGCGGCCCGGGTTGGCAGTGCCTAGTCGTCGGTGGGGTTTTGGAGTCGGAGTGCAACGAGTTGTTCCTGAAAACTTCTCGGGCAGCCCTTGGCAGATGACTCAAAGTCCTTCGCTCAGGTATCATGGCGAGGACGCGGGTTGACTGGTTTGCGTCGGCACTTCTCGGAGCAATACTTAACGTGCGGCCACTCGTGGGCCCACTTCTTGCGCCAAGTGTAGGGTTTGCCACAGGTCACACACACCTTCTGAGGCAAATCGGATTTCTTCTTGATTGGCGGCATCCGGTCGATTTCCGGCCATCGTGGGCCATCGTCGAAGCGCTGACCACATTCGCCGTCACTTTCGCCAGCGTTTTCGCTGTTTGAACACCGCTTTCCCAAACTCAGCCCGCACGCTCGTCGACGAGGCTCACATCTTGTGCCGCCGCATCCATGCAGGGTGCAGGTACCGACGCCTGTTCGTCTGAGTCACCTCACTCACATCTCTGGCCATGCTTCGCGGCCAGGGAAGGTGTGTGCGCGAGCAGGGAAAATGGGGATGAAGCGTGGGTCTCGCGAGGAAGCGAGCCCCGATCGGAAGCGAGCCGCAAAGGAAAGCGGTGGACGGGAGGAGAACGCCCTGGCAAAGTGAAAAACGGGGGAAAGAGATCAAATGGCTTGACGAAGCTTGAAGCAGTGGAGAAGCTTTGTCCGCTTTGATTGTCCAAAGTGCGTTCGCGTTTATTTTCCCGAGAGATATCCTCATGAAGAAGTTTCTCATTCATTCCGCTGCCCTCGCCGCCGTCCTCGCCACATCGCCTGCCATGGCCGACGCCAAGCCGGACGCATCGGGCCCAAGCGATGAAGGGGGGAGGGCACCAACACCCGCCGCCAAGAGCCGCAGCTACGGCGTCTTCGTGAATCCCTTCGCCATCGCGAACGGTAGCTACGGAGCCGAATTCGACCTCAAGCTCAACACGGTGACGACGCTTAACCTGGGTGGGGCGTTTTATAGCGCTTCGGCTTCGGGCGGAAAATGGACCGGCTTCAGCGGCAGCGCGGGCACCCAGTTTTTCCCTTTCGCGTCGGCTTTTGAAGGGTTTTATGCCTTTCCTCGCGTGGAATTCGCCTCGCTTTCTTACACACCGTCGAACAGCGCCACCTCAGATGCAAGCTCGTCCGTCTTCGGCGCGGGCGCTACGCTCGGATACCAGTGGGCCTGGGACATGGGCCTCGCGGTGCGCGTCGGCGCCGGTGCACTGTATTACAGCGCCTCGGCTTCGGGCGGCTCCGCGAGTTTGGCGTTGAGCGGCGTGCTGCCCGCGATCGATCTGACGCTCGGCTACGTCTTCTGACCGTGCGCATAGGACATTCAAACCACGAATCCCTACTCGAACAGCGCTTTCCCTCACTCAGGCCGCACGCCTCCACACCGCCGGCCGCTTCGCTTTTGCGAAGTCCCGCGGCGTCTCCTCGGTGGCTCTCACCGAAACGCGAACATCAGCTGACCCGGCGGTCCTCGCGGCGGAACTCGCGGCGGAACTCGCGGATGATCCGCTTGGTCGCCGTGGCCTCCGTCGCGATCTCCACGAGGCGAAAATTGCCTGCACAATGCACGCACACGAGAGCCTCCACCGCGAACACCCGCTTCAAGCGCCACGCCGCAAAACCAGACGGGGTGCCACGTGGCGGTCTTTTCTGCTTTGTTTTCCTTGTAAAGCTGCGCCATCTCCTCGCCGAAGAGCTCGCATTGTGCCGCGTCGTTCGTCACGTCGACGAAGCGCAGAACCTCACCGCGCACGAGGTCAAAACGGTCATCCGAACGGGACCAAAAAAAAGCAACGCCTCGCGGTTGCCCGTTTTCAAACGGGCTCAATCGCTTCTATGCAGGGCAGGGCGACATGGGCCGCGCGCCGGTGCATGGTGAGGCGATTTGCAAGGCCGCGCCCCTCGATAACGTTGCAAAGGTCTGTCGCGCGCGGGTGCAAGCGTACCCAATCACCGGGCTGCCGCCGCACTTCGACGGCGACCTCGGGCACCTGCAACGCGCGGCAAAGTTGACGTTGACGTCAACGTCAACGTCAACCGCCGTCCACAAAACAGGGCACCGCGTGTGCAGCCCACGCGCGGAGGCCCGTGTCAAGGGTTTTCGACCGCGGCCTACGTTATGCCCGCGCGCCCCGTGGAATCGCGAGAAAACCGCCTTAAAATTCGATGTCGGCGCGGGAACGCGGTGCCACGTGCAGGCTGTAAAAATACGTGACGACGCCGGTAACCGACTTGAACGAGCGGCGCGCCTTCACGTCGTCGTCGAGGGCCATCAACTCGTTCGACATCGATGCCGCCGCGGAGCCTGGGGCAAATGTTCCCGTGATGCGGCCCTTGCCGTCGTCTTTCCACGTGTCGATCGTGATGCCCTTGACCGTGACGAGCATGCCCACGTAGCCCTCGCCCGTGCTCCAACTGCCGAGCGCGAAGGGCGTGATTTGCGCCGGCGCAGGTGCCACAAACTCGAAGGCGAAGGTGCCCGATGCGTAGGAAATTTGCGGCAAATATTGCCCTGCGGGGAACGTGACCGTGGTGCCGATGGTCGTGTTCTCTTGGTACTTTCCGCCTGCGAGCGTGTACACATCTCCGATGGCGGGGACCGCCGATGCGGGGAGCAGCGAAGGGCGGTACAGCGACACCCCCGCGTGGGGCGCGCTCGACCCGACGTCTTGAACGTAGATGGCTCCGCGGGCTTTGCCGTCGCGGGTTTCGTCGTAGCCGTCGATGGCGACGATGACGGCGCGATCGATGGTGACGACGGGCGACGTCGCGGGATTTTGGCGCGACGGCGACTTGGGATCGCGCTGGCATTCGATGCGGTTTGGCGCCGCGGTGCCATCGGTGCGGCAGTCAGGGCCTGTGCCCGGCACGGGAACCGAAATCGCGTCTCCTGCGCGCGACCCGCAACCGGCGATCAGGGCGGAAACACACGGGATGAAAACGGCCAGGCGCATCGCGCAACGGTACCCTTATTTTCGTCCGAGTGGCACCCGAGAAGCGCATGTTTACCCGTCGCAAACAGAATCGACGCGGTCACGCGGTCACGCGGCACGCCGTCACGCGGTGGATGGCCCATTGCCGGCGAGCGCTTGCCCCTTGCGGCGCACGAAGCGCACGAGGGCACGCATTGGCACCTGCGCTGGGCAATTCGCTTCTAGGGCCTCGAGGGTGCCTTCATCGGCGGCTGCGAAGTCGTCGAGGACGACGCCGTATTCGGGCATGCTCCGGCTCGCGGCCAAAAAGAGATTCATGTTTCCGTGGGAATTCGCGCGTATTTCCGCGGGAAGCGCGCCGAGGGAGCAGAGGCCGCACGCGATGCAGCCTCGCGCGTCGTCCATAAACGCACGCTCATCGGGCGAGAGCGAAAGCAGGTTGTCGGCCGCATAGGCCCGGCGAAATTCCCGAAGGCCGCGCCCTCGTCCGACCGCGCGCGACGCCAAGACCCGAGCCAAGCTCCAGGCAAGAAGGACCACGGTGCGAAGAAACGCCAACATCGATCGCCAACATACCCAAAGCGCGTCCGGGCGCTAGGCTCCAGACCCCATGGACGCGCGTTTCATCGTTCCGCCCCTCGTCACACCTGGCGCTAAAATCGCGATCATCGCTCCGTCGAGTCCGTTTCCTGAGAGCGATTTGCAAGGCGCGGTTCGCCTCTTCGAGCGCGAATTTGTCGTGCAGGTTCGGGGCGATATTGGCGAGCGCGACGGCTACCTTGCAGGCTCCGACGACCGGCGACTTCGGGAACTTCAAGACGCGCTCGACGACCACAGCGTGCGCGCAATTGTAGCGATTCGTGGGGGATTCGGCGCTGGACGCATTGTCGCACGCCTCGACGCGGCGCGTTTTCGGGCCCACCCAAAATGGATACTGGGCTTTAGCGACATCACGGTCTTGCACCTCTGGGCGCACGTGAACGGCGTCGCATCGGTTCACGGACCCAACGCGGGAACTATGGGCCGGGTCAGAGCGGAATCGGGCCCGGTCATCGAGCTCCTTCGCCACGGGTGCGCGGGGCGGCAATGGGCGGTCGAAGGTGCTGCTCCATTCGAGCCCGTCGAGGGCGTGGCGCTAGGCGGAAACCTGACTGTTCTTGCGCACGAAGCCATCGCGGGGAGGTTGCCGCGCATGACGGGGGCGGTGCTCTTTCTCGAAGACGTGGGCGAGCGCGCGTACCGCATCGACCGCATGCTTTCGGCGTTGGCAGACGGCGGCGCGTTTGACGGGCTTCGTGCCCTCGTCTTTGGAAGTTTTGCGCGGTGCGACGCCGGCGAGGGCGGCGAGGGAAGCCGAAGTGTGGCTCAAATCATCCGCGGGTTGGCGATGCGCTTAGGCGTGCCCGTCGTGCACTCTGCACCTTTCGGGCACGCGGACCCAAACGAGTATTTCGTGCAGGGTACACGCGTCACCGTATCGATGAATACTGTGCGATTTCAAGATGTTACAAGCGGTGCCTGAGAGCCGGGGCGCTTTTAGCCAAGTTCGTGCGGCGCGAGATCGAGGGTTACCTGCGGTGCGGCCTTCTCGAACACGGGTGCGCAGCAGGAGCGCTGCGGAGCACTTTACTGGTCCACCGCATCCGGGCCCTTGGTCGCCAGCCTCGTTCGGGCGTCGTAGTCCCCTAGAACCGCGGAGGTGAACCCGAAGTCCGTGATCGCGAGGACCGCCATACCGTCCGTCGCCGACGTGTTCTTCGTCTGGTGGAAGATCCAGCGCGGCACGAACGCGACGTCGCCCTTCTTGACCTTGCCCCAGATCTTGCCCACCAGGACCTCGCCCTCGCCTTCCAGAATGACGAACAGCGTCTCGTGTGCGTGCATTGTGCAGGCAATCTTCGCCTCGTGGAGATTGCGGGCGGAGGCAGGGGCCATCAAGCGGATCATTCGCGACGAAGGACGCAGGCGAGGGGAGCCCGTGAGCGAGATGGAGGCGCGAGGTTCAATCACGGACCGCGATGGGCGGAAATCGACCGAATACCGGTACAGCTGAAGGAAGCGCTTGTAGACGTGTCGCGCGGATTCGTGGTTTGATTGTCCTATGCCCCCCCACATGAACGACAGTCAGCAGCGCCGAGAGAAGCGTGTCCGGCGGCGGCTCGAAGAGCGAACCGCGCGGATAGGCAATCGCGAATATACGCGAGTCGATGCGCTCGAGATCGCAATCGACGTGTTCGGGCGCATCATGCGGCGCTGGTCCACACGAGAAAAGGATCTCGTAAAGTTCGCAAGGTTCAACTGGAACTGGCAGGAGGCAACCATGGTCGACGCGGGGCTCGCGGCGGAATGGACCGTGCGCGAGTACCTCGACCATCTCGGCAAGCTCCAGGGGGCGCTCACGACCATTCTCATCATCGAGGGCGGGTTGGATGCCATGAATCAGAAGGGGTCGCCCGAGTACACCGCGCGCAACCTGGTTTATCGGCTATTTTCGAACTTACTGCCCGAGCACTTGCTCTGCAGCGGCATCGAGAAGATCGCCGTCAACGCGGCGCTTCATGGCACCGTGGAGCGCACCGACCCAAGGGTGGAGCGAATCCAGGAAGACCTCCAGCGGCTGAACTACGGCGTGGGACAGGAGGAGGCCCAGGAGCTTCAGGACAAGGCCGCCGAAATCAACGCCCAAGCGGCGCTGAGCTACGGCTCCCGCACCGAAGACAAGGCCACCAAGGTCGTGCGGCTGCTCCGGCTCATCCAACGTGCCGGCGCCCCCGCAGCGCCGGGAGCGCAGCCCGCTCCAGGGGTCGTGTCGCCCGGCGCCGCAGCGCCGGCGTCGCCTTCTGCTTCGGCGAGCGCCGTCCAAGCGGCGGTGCTCAATGTAACGGTGGCGATTCGCACTGCGACGGACGCTGAGCAGAAACAGATCTACGAGGCCATGAAGACAGAGGCCCACAGCCAGGGATTCTTGGATGCCGCCGAAAGAATCCTCGCCTCGACCTATGACAGCTACGAGACATCGGACGTGCTGCACACCTATGGGCTCGATACGGGCGAAGCGGTCCAACCGCACGTGACCGAGAGCCCGGTTGCGGCGCTCCTCGGTATTCCGGCGGTCATTTGGGAAATTCGTTCCATGATCAAGAAGGTGAAGGAGAAGGGCATCAAGGAGCTCGACCCAATCGCCACGGCGGGGACCGCCACGCGCGTCGTCAGCCAGGCCGGACAGACCGTGGCTTCCGCGAACCTCATCTCGAAGGCCGTTGGCGCGGCGACGCTCGAGGCCTTCCAGGTCGGCGCCGTCAACGCCGCGACAGTCGCCAGCTTGGGAACGACTGGCGTGGGGGTAATCGGGGGGTTAATCCAAATTGCCAGTGGAGCAAGGCAAATATATGGCGCCGCCCAGATAGGAAGTCGATGGGACGCGCTCTCTTCTCAAGAGAAGACGGAGGTCACAAACGATCCGTCACTGACGTTCTTTGCGACTCAAATCGTCACAACGAAGCTCCGGAATCGGAAAATTCGGGGGGTCGTGGATATCATCGGCGGGGTCGCCGGCGTGGTCTCCGGCACCATTGGGTGCCTGCTGCTCGCGTCGGTCGTGGTTGCGGCGATCCCGATCGTCGGCTGGGTCGCCGCAGGCATCGGCTTCGCGTGCGCGCTCGGCATGGGCGCGTACAAGGTCGGGAGGTACTTCTTCAACAAGAGCAAGCTCCAGGAGGCGGTCGACAACGGCATCATCCACAGGCAGTTCCCGCCGTACATCAAGACCATCGGTGGGTACTATCGCTGGGAGGTCGCCGACAAGCTGCTAGCCTGGGCCAAGGACGCGAATCGAAGGCTGGACGACATCGTCGCAAAGGTCGCCAGAGTGCTCTTCGGGGTGTTGGACCCGACGGAAGACATCTTGGCGTTGGACCTGGCCGGGCTCATCGGCTTCATGGCAGACGGGTAGCGGCCTCGTGCGCGACCTCAGGCAAGCCACGTGGTGCCCCCCGTGCTCCCGACGTAGACGCTCGCGCGCCCGCTCGTGGGCTCGCAGCGGCGCCGGGTGCGCGCAAGCCAGATTTCTCTAGCCGGGTGTCATGCCGGACGAAATCACCGAATAGGCACTAGTCCCGGAAGAATTCTTGGTCGCGACGCGGAAGTAATAGGTCGTGCCGGCGGTGAGGGCCGTGGCGGTGCACGTGAGCGCCGTTGACGTCGACGCGGAGGTGCAGCCCGCCGCGGTCGTGAACGTGCCGGTCGCACTAGTCGACTGCTCGACCTGCTTCCCGCCGGGCGCCGGCACCACTCTGCCCGGTGCAGCCGCCGCACCGAGGTTGTCGCCATAACCCCGTGCAAGCTGCCACAATTAATGGCTAACCCCTTTACCGGTTGGTCAAAACGCTCTTAAAGCGAGGTAGGTATTCAGCACCAGATAGAATAGTGCCGGAGTCGTCTGCAGGAGGGTGTCTTTGATCCGGATCCGGACACCGACCGCTACCAGCATCATCAAGGCAAGGCCGGCCGCCGCCGCGCGGCCAATCCACGGTTGGCTCAGGCCAGCGAACAACCCCAGCGCGGCGCAGAACTGCAATCCTCCGGTCAAGGAACGCAGCGGTCCGACGCGGTAGCTGTCAAACTCGCGTTTCATGGAGTCGGAGAGAAAGCAGGCTAATCCGTATCCGAGGAAAGATATGGCTGAACAAAGAATCAGAGCGACGTTGAAGCTTGGCATCATAGACCATTCATTCCGCTGCGCACACCTTGCTCGGTCAGAATTACCCGACCGTGATCAAACGTTCATGAGTTGGTAGTTGATGGCCGCGATGATCAGAGAGAGCGCCAGCAGGGTCAGCGAGGGGAGCATTTTGACCACGGGATTCTTCACGCGCAGATGGGTGACGAACGCACTTGCCATGAGCGCGGCGATGCCTAGTCCACCGGCCACCGCCAACGGTCGGTGTTCGACTCCTATTACAAGCAGCAGTGCAAACGTGATTTTCAGAATTCCAACCAAATCCCGCAACCATTCGGGCAGGCCGTAGTGTTTGAATTCTTGGACGATGTTCTGGTAGCGCACGGTCCACACGAAGAACACCGAAGCGAACACCAGAGCCTGCAGCGCTATTGTCAGAGTTTGCATAAGGCACCTTAACGGATTCGCATCGGGTGAGAAGTCAAATGTGCCACGCTCGCCGATTCGTCGACGCGTATCGACGCTGGTTCAAGCCGCAGACCCGGCCGCCACCTGCTTCAGTGCCCCCTTTGCCAGCACCTTAAAACGCCAAACCAGGTGGAACGCTCGTGGCGCTCGTGAAGCCACACGTTCCGGCCGTCCGCGCGATCGTGAGCGAAAGCAACAACGCGGTGACCGACGCGCTCTATCGCCAAGCGTGCATTGACAAGGGCGTGGCCGCCGCGTCGCGATGCCTCGGGCGAGCGACTGCATGATCCAGAGACACAAGGGCAACCGCGACGC
>CAMCKZ010000122.1 GCA_945875545.1 Polyangium aurulentum
CCATGGTTCCTCCTGCGGGTCTCGAGGGCCCTCGCCCGCCCGCGCTTCATCGAATTCGGCACCCAGATCGCCGATTTCGCGCTCGAGCAACGCACCGATGGCGCGAGCCTCTTCGCACGGTTCCCCCGCGCGGTGAATGGCAGCGATCCAGCTCGTTTGTGCGATGCGTTTGCCCGCGGACGAATCGGGCGCGGCGCTCCAAAAGCCATGGGGATCGAGCCAATCGCGGACGCCCACGGCCAGCGCCAAGGCCTCGACGGGTGCGGCTTCTTCGACGAGTTCGCCAAGAACTTGCGCCATAATTCGCTGCAAATTCTCGCATGAAATCCGCGCGGGACTGACTCCCGGAGGCGCGAGAGCCTCCGCCCGCACCTCGGGTTCGGTGCGCGCCACAGGGGCCACACCCGGGCTCGCCGGGGGCACTGCGGGCCTCGCCGTTTCTCCTTGACTGGGGAGCCAAAGGATGCCTGCGCCGAGCACTCCGATCGCTGCAACTGCGGCGACGGCGACAACAGAGCCTCTGCGGGACATGCGCGTTCGCTAGCAGAGCGGAGCGACGGACCGAAGTTTCAGGTCAGATGCCGCACTTCGCCAGTTCGGCGGTGCACGCGGCACCCGGCAAGACGGTATCGACACACGACGCCCCTGCGGCGTACTCGTCTTTGCACTTCGCGTTGAGGCATATGCCCAGGTTCGAGCCAAGAATTCCCGCGGAGTAGGCGCAGTCCGTGAGGCACTTTTTCATGGCCAGAAGCTGAGATCCGCACGCGGCCGCCGCGCACGAAACAACCCCGCGCAGCTCGCAAACGGAACACGCGGACTCGTGGGTTGCGCACCCAAAAAGCCCCTGCAACGTGCGTGGCGCGGCGGCGCACGCGCGGGATGGGTCGCACGCGTTCTCGTGCTCTTTCGTAAAAGGCTGGACGGACCCCGCGAAGAGCAAACACATCTCGTCGCCGGTGCCCTCGCCCCACTCGATGTTCCGCGGAGGTGACTTTTTGCCGTCGATGACCGGCTGATTTTCTGCGCTGTTGTCGAAGGTGCACTGAAGGCGAACGCTCTCGCCGTTTTTCACGACGACGGGCTTGTCGATCGGCGCCGCGTAGGACTGCTGCCAGTGAAAATCCCATTTGGGAATGTCGATCATGCACGCCGCGGCACCCGACGACGAGATGACGTCGGCCCTCAGCACGCGCCCAAGCAAGTGCATGTGTGGAGCCATACGCAGTATTGTTAGCGGCGTGTCGTTGTAATACCCATACTCCACGGTGTGAGTCTTCGTCTCTCCGGCGGCCACGGGAATCTCGAAGTTGACGAGCGGCGATATGCGCACGAGTTGAGCTGGCTCGGTTCGCGTGGTCTCGGTCTGCACTTCGGTGCTGTCTGCCGCCGGTTTGCCGCCGAGCCGACTGTAGTGCATTTGAACAATCAACCGGCTCCCGCGGGGGATGCGCTGACCCACGCCCTCGGCGGAAAGTTGCGGCTGCATACCGGGCACCCAACCGCCCACGAGGGGAGGCAGCGAAGAACCCTGGCCGCTCGTATCGGTGCGCGGATCCAAGCCCGGGACAACGCCTGCAAAGCACGGGTAACCCGGTTGCCCGTCTTTCGCATTGGCGGCCTGCGCCTTCACGAGTTGTTCGCCGGAGACGGCGTAAACGAGTGCATGATGCACGCGTGCGGAACCGGGTTTGACTTGAAAGCCAACCTGGTACACGGTCTCGGGAAACGTCGTGTCAAGGATAAAGCACCGGTAATCGTCTTCCACGTCAGGAGACAGGTAATTTGCAGGCACCACGGCGTTCACGTTGGGCTTAAATGGGCGTGAAAGGGCTGCTGCCGCGGCCGCGCGGCGCGTCTCGCCGGTACCTTCCGGGGTGCCACTCTCGACCCATGTTTGGAACTTCGCGATCTCGGCGTCGTCCATGCGGCGCGAGTTGGCGATCGGATGGCAATCGACCGCGGGCATCCAGGGTGGCATACGCCGCGCGCGCATGCTCTCAAGCAGCCTTGGGGCCATACTTTTCACGGCTTCGTAGCTCGTGAGGGCAAACGGGGCACTGCCTCCCGCCCCGTGGCAACTGGTGCATCGCGCCTCCACCAGCGCCGCGATTTCCGCTCGGTACGTGCCGACCTCGGGGGCAGCTGCCACGGCAACCGATGAACTCGCGCAGGCCGGGAGCCATGCAAACGAGGCCAGCAAGACCCCAAAACCCACCGCAAAATAATTTTTCATCACGACTCCGAAGTAACAGCCTCGGAAAAGTGTGACCCGCCTTGTGCGCGATGAGAAAGATTATCGCGCGTTTGAGCTAAACTCAGCTCTTCTTCTTCTCGGTGCCGTCAGGCCCCTTGCCTGGCTCGGCGGCCTTCTCGTCATCGCCCGCTTCTCGAAGACCTTGCTTAAAAGCCTTGATACCCTGGCCGAGGCCCCCGCCAAGATCCGCAAGCCGCTTGCCGCCAAAGAGCAAAAGCGCGACGCCCGCGACGATCGCAATCTCCATAGGTCCAAGATTTCCCATGATATTTTTCCCGAATAACGTACGCGGCGCTTCGCTAGCAGGCTGCTTCGGTGAGAGCAAACGAACCGGGCTGCCCCTCGTAGCGCTCATGCTTTTCTGCACGCCTGCGCAGGCAGAAATGCCACCCTTCGACCCGCTGGTATCGGGCGTATTTTTGGGCTTGGAGGCCGGAGTCCTCGCCGCAAACGTCTGCGCGCCCGGAGAGGGCGTCTCCTCGTGGACTCGCTACTTGGCGGTGGGCGGAGTGTTGGGGCTGGCCGGCGGGTTTTGGGTAAATTCGCTTGTGGATGAGCCATTTGGGCCCGCAACGATTCGTGCCTCAGCGCTCGGGCTGGCGATCCCGGCGGCCGTGCTCTTTTGGACCGAACTCATGGAAACGCGCTCATTTGCAGCCTCCGAAGACGCGTCATGGCTCATCAAACGGCAGCCGGTGGGGTTCATCGCTCCGGAAAAAAAAAGATGAAGACACCCCTCCCGTTCATTTGAGAGCTTGCCGCACCGTAACCCATTTCACGTAGACTCAATGCTCGGCGCGTTTCGCGTCGGCGACACGACGGAGTTCCCACGGTCATGCAAGCGCAGCGAAGTGGTCCAGCACCCAGCGGTACGGCGAAGGCCTCCGACCCCATGATCGGCCGTGTTATTGCTGGGCGTTACCGCCTGGAGACTCGGGTCGGTGAAGGCGGCATGGGCATCGTTTATCGGGCCCGGCACGTGCTCATCGATCGGGTCGTCGCACTAAAACTGATTCGCCCAGACTTGCGCGGCGAAACGCATTTGCGCGCGTGGATGCTGCGTGAAGCGCGGGCTGCCAATCGCGTCGATCACGCTCACATCATCGACATCCACGACATCGGTGAAACCGAAGAGGGCGAGCTGTACCTCGTCATGGAATACCTCGTGGGCGCGTCGCTCTCCACAGAGTTGGCGCGCGGCGCTGTGCCTGTGGCGCGGGCCACCGACATCCTCGAGCAGCTCTGCGCCGCCCTCGCGCGCGCCCACGATCTTGGCGTTGTTCATCGCGATTTGAAGAGCGACAACATCCTCCTCACGACCCGCGGTGGCCGCAAAGACTTCGTCAAGATTCTCGATTTCGGGCTCGCCCACCTCGCGATGGATCCGCGATTGGCACCGAAGGGGGCTATTTTTGGTACGCCCGAGTATATGTCGCCCGAACAGGCTCGCGGCGAAGAGGCGGGGCCCCAAAGCGATCTCTACGCGCTCGGTATTCTCTTCTACGAAATGGTGACCGGTCAGTTGCCGTTTCGCAGCGACGATCGCGAAACGCTGCTTGATCTTCAGCGCTCGGGCACCGCGGTGCGTCCTCGGCAATTGAAGCCCGATCTGTTGCCGCAAGCCGAGATAGTCATTCTCAAGCTGCTCGAGAAAGATCGCCGCAAGCGCTTCCAAGACGCCCACCATTTGCACGAAGAGCTCAAGGGTCTTCAGCGCGTGCTGCCCAGTACGCCCTGGGAAGTGAACTCGCCCGTCGATGGAGGTCCACCGCCCCTGCCGCCGCCCCCACAGACCCCCGCGGTCATTGAGTGGGCGAGCCGCGCCGCCTCCTTTGCCCGCATGGTGAGTCGCGCTTACCCCCAAGCCAACTCCCCTGCAGAAATCTCCGGCGCTGTCAATCAACTTTGGGATCTCGCCGCGAAAGCCAATCGGCTCGAGGGTGAGGTTGCCAGCCACACGCGAAAACTCGAGGCGCTTGAACGCCGCGGTCGCGCGTTGCGGGCTGAAATCGGCCGCAAAGTAGAAGAGCTTGCCCACGAAGAGTCGCGCATCCTTCGCGACGTCACCACCGAGCAATCGGAGATTGCGCGCCTAAAAGAGGTGGTTCAATCCGCCGAAAAAGGGGCCATTCTCGCGCGGCACCAGGCCGACGCCGTGGCCCTCACCGGCGACGGCGTGCGGGGCATTTTTGAGCGCGCGGGCGCAGCCATTGCCATGCTCGAAGGCCGCCGCGAACAGCTTCACGGTCACGAGCAGCGGTGCGCACAAAAAGATGCGCAGGCCCGCGATCTGCGTCGCCAAATCGACGAACTCCGATCGCAACTTGCCCGTTACGCCGAGGCGCTTGAAGAAGACTTGGCCAGCGGTCGCGAGCGCGTCGGAACGCGAACGCGCGAGGGGGTCGGCTACGAAAAGAGCTTCGGCGATTTGTCGCAGACCCTCATCAGCCACCTCAAGACGAAACCCGAGGTCCGCGACATGCTGGCCGAGGTGCTTCAAAGCGCGAGCATGGCGGCGCCCCAGCGGCCGGCACCGTCGGATGCCTAAGGGTGGCGTCTTGAGGGTCGGCGGGCTGCGTTTTCCCTCGGTCCCCGTCGCAGTCCTCGAGGCCGCTCTTCAGGGCCGGTCCACCGTCGAATCGGTCGGTCGCGCCCTTGGTGCCACGATTGTTTCGCCCATGAACGACGGCGACGGAGCCGATGCCGCCGCCGCGATCATGACTTCAGACTTGGAAGCCTACGGCTTCGGTTCCGCGGAGTTTTCCGAGCGCGGTAAGCTTTTCGTGGTGCACTTGCGCGCGCCAACTTTTCGGCTCGCGACCCTCGCCGAGGCTTTCGTCGCGGCGGTTCTCGCGACGGCCACCGGTCGTGAAGTGGGGGCCGCGGCCTTCGACGAAAACGGCGACTGGGCCATCGCCATCCTCGACCCGGGCGTGGCAGCTTTTCTCCGCGCCAAACACGTGAGGTCCATCGACCAAACGTTGCAACTTCTCGGCGGACACGCGGCGTCATGACCGACGCCGTGGTGAACGAGCTCGTCCTCCTTTTGGGCCGCGTGCGCGAGCGAAGCCGGTCGTCGTGGCCCGCGTTGGTGGTCACGGAGCCCGACGACGAGGCGCACGGGCATGAAGCCTTTGCGGCGCTGGCGGAGGCCGAGGCGGCGGCGCTGGCCGATGAACCCGTGCCTCCGGTCGATGCGAGCAGCGAAAACCCTAGCGAGGCCGACGCCGACGATGTCATCGAGTCGTCGTCGCGGGTGCGCATTCTTGCCGCCGAGCCGCGCGACTATTTGCCTGCATCTTACACCGATTCAGATGCACACTGCACCGATTCACCGCTCGACGACGAAGCACCGGAGCTCCTTTTCCTCGGGGAGCGCCCGCTCGAGGCCACCGATGTCGTGCCCTTGCCTCGCGCTGCAAATACCCCTGAACCCCTGGTGACGGCGCCGCGGCCCGCCGTGCCCTCCGCCGTGCCCTCCGCCGAACCTGCGCATGCGGCAAGGGCAGTGCTAGGGTCCTCGCTCCCGCTAGGCGACCTCGTGAGTGCGTCGCTGGCGTTGCGCCCGCGAATCGACGCTTGGTAGACCCGATGAAACGCGGCTAACGTGCGAGGCGCCTCCCGCCCTGAAGAACCCATGGACTCCATCTCTTCCCGTCGCCTCGAAGTCTTCGCGCTGTGGCTCAAAGCGCTGCCCGCAGATGTGCGTGGGCTGGCTGCTGTATTGACACCGAAAGAACCTGAGGCGGTGCGCGTAAACGTGGCAGCGGGGCTCGTTTATCTGGCGCGAAACCTCGATCTCATTCCGGACGGCATCGAGGGAATTGGCTACCTCGACGACGCATTTGTGCTGCGTACATCCGCGGCTCTGGCCTTTGAGTCCGTCGGCCCAGCTCCGTCGCCGGTCCTTCGGAGACTCGCCGCAGACAATGCGGAAGTCGTGTCTTTTTTGGGTGCAGACTACACGCGTTTTCGCGAGTACGTGATAGCCCTTCGGCATCACCGCACGAAGGGCCATACGGTTACCGAGATCGCGACGACCCCCGCTCTTGCCCGCGACTTGGTCGCCGAGGTGCACGAGTGGTGCGGCACCTACCGCGAGTCGCCGTTGCAACAAGACGCCGCGGAGCTCTATCGGCTCAAGTCTTTTCTTCACGCGAAACTAGCCCTCGTCCGCACCACGTAAAAGGGGCCCGGGGTTGTTTCTCGGTGGCAACGTCGCCGAGGGCCGGGTTTGCGAACGAGCAGGCCCCTTTTCGGCCCGGGCAGGCTAGCTTGTGCGCCGTGTCTCTTTCCGTGCGCTCCCTTTTTTTTGCGCTGACGTGTGCGGCCTACGCTGTGGCCACATTTGTTTTTGCCCTGCGGGATCGCAGCGAAAAAGAGTCAACCAGGCCTCCGGTCTACGCCCCCATGGTGCTCCTTGTCGGGTGCGCGGCCCACGCCATTCTTGTCGCCACGGCCTTCGCGTCTGGGCCAAACGCCAGCGCCCTCGCGCTCTCGGTCCTCGGGCTCGCCGTCTCCCTGCTCTTCGCAGTCATTCGCCAGGTCACCCCCGGCAGCGACTGGCTCGCGAGCGTGGCCCTGCCCGCCGCCACTCTCCTCGCCACCGTCGGCGAAGCTTTGCCCATGCGGGTTCACGAGGCCAACGCCGGGCCCAGCGGGGCTGCTGGCAGGCCTTTGCAGCTGGCCCTTCATGTTGCCGCCAACGTCGTCGGCGAAGCTCTCTTGCTCTTCGCAGGTGCCAGTGCGGGCGCGTATCTCGTGGCCGACAAGCGCCTCAAACGAAAGACTCGCCATGCGGGCGGCGCGATGCTCCCGTCGCTTGGTGCCCTCGATCGGGCGGGCCATCACCTCACCGTCGCAGGATTTGTGCTGCTCTCGGCGGGCTTGGCCTTGGCACCCGCGGGAGGTCTTTCCTTTGGCGGATCGGTGGCCATTCGCATGCGAACACTCTTCGGCTTGCTCTCGTGGGGCCTCTTGGCGCTCGTGCTCGCGGCGCGAACATTTGCCGGTTGGCGCGGCAGAAAAAGCGCCGTCGGAACGCTCACCAGTTTTGCCTTCGCGAGCTTCGTCGTCGCGGCGTACGCCCTCCGCAGTGCGACCGCCGGAGTGGCCCCGTGATCGTCATCGTCGGGCTCTCCCATCGCACCGCTCCCATCGAGGTGCGCGAACGTTACGCCCTTGCGGAAGACGCCCAGGAGGCCCTCGCAAAGAGCGTGATGGATGGGGGCCGTGCTGACGGCGCTATGGTCCTATCTACTTGTAATCGCACGGAAATCATCTTGAGCTTTGGCGGCCCTCCGCCGGATGGAGATTCCATACAGAGGCTCTTGATGCGCGAGGCCTCGGAGGCAACTCCCGACGACATCGGTGTATTCTACAGATACGAGGGCGAGGCAGCGCTGCTTCATCTCTTTCGCGTGGCGGCCTCCCTCGACTCGCTCGTGGTCGGAGAGCCTCAGATTCTCGGCCAGCTCAAAGACGCGCAGCGCCGCGCCGACGCTTGGGGAACACTACGCGGCGGGGCCCGGGGGGCTTTGCTCCACGCGTTTCAGTGTGCGAAACGCGTGCGCACAGACACGGGAATTGGCGCCGGTTTGGTGAGCGTCAGCAGCGTCGCCGTCGAGCTCGCGGAGCGCATTTTCGGTGATCTCAAGGGCGTGCGCGTTTTGCTCCTTGGCGCGGGCGACATGGGCGAGGCGGCAGCAAAGAGCCTCGCGGGCAGTTCGCATTCGCTTGCAGTCTGCAACCGTTCTTTCGAGAAGGCGGCGGACGTAGCGAGCCGATTTGGCGCGTTGGCGGTGCCGTGGGAACGCTTGGAACACGCCATCACCGATGCCGATGTGGTCGTGGTGAGTACGGGCGCGCGCCATCCTGTCGTCACGGTCGATGCGGTTCGCCGCGTGCTCAAAACGCGGCGCGGACGGCCACTTTTCTTCGTGGATGTAGCGTTGCCTCGCAACGTAGAGGCCGCGGTCCACGAGCTCGACGGCGCGTATGTTTACGACATCGACGACTTGGAATCGATCGCCCGCGAGGGTGTGGAGGCGCGTCGAGAGAGCGTGGAGGCCGCCGAACGGGTCGTTGCCGAAGAACTCGCGGCGTACGTTCGCACCCAGCGCGAACGCACCGTGGACCCCCTGATTATTTCCATGCGGGATCGCACACGAAGGGTCCTGCGCGCGGAGCTTGATCGCTCGCTCAAAGGCAAGCTGCGGCACCTGGAGCAGGCGGATCGGGAGGCCCTTGAAGCCCTTCTTGAATCGGCCGCCGGCAAGCTGCTGCATCCGGCAATTGCCCGGCTCAAACGGGCCGCCACAACCCCCGGCGAGGAGGCCATACTCGACGCCGCGGGCGAGCTTTTTTCCGACGATGCCCAAGCGCCGGAAGAAGCCGCGTCCCTGCGAATTGTC
>CAMCKZ010000123.1 GCA_945875545.1 Polyangium aurulentum
TGCATGCATATTCGGGCGGCTTACTGGGCGCAGTAACCCACACTCGAGGTGCCTAGGAGCGCGGGATGCACGCGGCACCGCTGCGCGCCCGTGCACCCGGCGGATCCGCCCGGGGCGCAGAGTCGTGCGCATTGCCGCTGGAGGTTCGAGCCCACGCACACGAGACCCGCGCCGCACGGGAGGCTCTCGCACGACGCGTCTTCCGTTGCGCTGCCAAGCGCGATGCACGTGCGAATTCCCTCGTCTTCGGAGAAACCACACTGCTCATCGCGCGAGCACGGCGACGCGCCCACGAAGCTGCACTCGGTGACGCGCCCGCAGACGGGAACCCACATGGGCACCTTCCCGCGCGTGCCCATCGGGGCCGCATGCATGCACGCTGTTCCCGGCGCGCACCGCGTTGACCGAGCGCAGCACGTGGGGACACATGTGTATTTTACACATACGAGACCCGCGCCGCAGTCTTCGCTCGCGAAGCAGCCGCCCGCGACGGCTGCGGAGCCCGCGGGCACGCACCGAGCACCCTGCCCGTCGTCGAACATGCGGCACGCCAGCGGGCTACCGCCCCGGGCGGATCCCGCGTCGCCCGCCGCAGCCGAGTCACCTACGTCGTATGCGTCGCGTATGACCTGTGCATCGGCGATCCAACTGCCCGCGTCGGTCGCAGCGCCGTCTTCCGGGGGAACACCTGTGGGCACATACGGGGCACATACGAGGCGATCATCGGGGTTGCACGCGCGCACGTCACCGCAGGCCGCGCGGTAGCCCGCCGTGACGACCGTCGTTTCTCCGCTAAATCCCGCGTCGTCCGCCGCAAGGATGACGCCCGCATCGGCCGCAGCCGCGGGTACCTGGGCGGCGGCGTCGCCTTGCGCGCCTTCGAGGGACGCCACGCTAATCGCCGCGCACCCCAGGGGCACGAGCAGCGAAAACGACAGACCAACGATGGCGCGACAACCCACGGTACCCAGGGCTTAGCTTACGAAACGCGCCGGGGCCAATTCCTCACGGATTCCAAGGCAGTTCCGAGACGACCACGTTGCCCGCGCGGTCGTAGGCGCGCAGGGTCACGAGATGACGGCCCGCCGCGAGACCAAGGCGCGAAAGGTTGATCTCGAAAGACTCGTCGGTGTCGTCGAAAACGCCGTCGCTCGGATCGATTGACGTCCACTTCGACTTGCCATCAAGCGCGATTTCGAAGCGTGCCACGGGCCCCTGCGTGTCCACCACGCGGCACCGAAGTTTGTCGCCCTCGATCGCCGCGAGAAGAAACCGCGGGGGCGCGTTGTCGATCGTGAACGCGTCGGTTTCGAGGGCGTGTTTTCGTGCTCGCCCGGGGCCGTTCGCGTGCTCGTCGCTGGCCTCCACGCGCACCACATACCGGCCCTCGACGAGGCCCGACGTGTCCCACTCGGTTTCCGTCTTGGTGAAGGCCGTATCTTCGTCGAAAATATCACGCCACAGAGTCTCGGCCTCTCGGCGAAACGACACCCGGTACCGCAACGCATCGGCGTCGGGATTTTCGACGCGCCAGGAAAGTTTGACGATGGCGTCGTGTTTCGGTGCCTCGGTGGGAGCAATGATCAAACCCTCTTTGCTCCGCGTGCCGGCGTTGCGCGGGGCCGCAGTGGCCTCCAAAATGAGAGCCCTTTGATTCTCCGGAACAAAGGCAATTCGCAGGAGCGAGAGCTCGGCGCCGTTCGCAAACCCCCTCGCGCGCGCTTGCATGTACCGGTTCGTCGCCACGCTTGGAACGGCTCGCTTGGCGCTCCAATTTGACCACTCGCCCCAACGCGCATCCGGAACGGCCGTCGGGCCCGTGCGAAAAGAAATCTCGACCGCACCCTTTGCTTCAACTGCAAACTGGCCGAGATGAGCGCGCGACCCCGCATCGAGAACCTTGCTCGCCCAAATGCCATCGGTCGCCGTCGGTGGCTCGAAGCGGCGTAGAAATGCCGCGTCGCTCGTGAGGAGAAACCCTCGCCCCGGCGTCGGATCGATCTGCATGATCCCCCGCGCGTCTACGTCGGCCAACAGCTCGGTGCGGTGCACGTCGTCTACGGAAAAGAGGCGACCATCGTTGCCCGTTCCCACAAACACTTTTGATGCAGTCTGCACATAGATAGCTGTATATTGCGTATCCGCGTGGCTCAAAAGTTTCTCGGCGCGCCCATCGGCGTCGATGCGCAGAAGTGCCCCCTTGCCCGCCTTCGGCCGGGGGTACGTGGCGGCGTTCGGCGGCGTGCGATCGGTGCCCGCCACACGCTTGGGAACGTCTGGCAACTCACTGTAATCATTAGCAATAGCGAACAGCTCGCCCGTGGGTGCAAAGGCCAATGACTTGACCTCTTTGCCCGGCAGTTCGGCGACGAATACGGCCTTGCCCTCGGGCCCGATCTCCATCACCCACGCATGTTGCCCCGTGGTGCCGGCCACCAGACGACCGGCCTCGCTCCGAGCCAAACTCGTGACGTGCGGCTCGTCGAGGTCTGTGTAAACTACAGACTTTCCGGCGGCATCGATTTTGAAAATCTTTCCGTCCGGTCCCGTGCCCGCGAAGAGTGTTTTGGTGACGGAATCGTAGGCAAGCGCCCAAACGTGATCGGCGCCTTCGAGGGTCGAAAACAGTTCGAGCCCATCGCCGCGAAGCCTGAAAATGAGGCCATTTGGCATGGTGCCGAGGTAGACGTCGTCGCCCCCGCGCACCATCGACGCAATCGCCAATTCTTTCGTTTCCGCGAGAGGCGTCACAACGGCCCCATCGATGCGAAGCAGCTTGCCCTGCGGTGCCGTGCCCACGAGCACGCGGCCTCGCGCATCTGAGAGAGACGCCAGGGCCACGACGCCGTCGCCGAGGGCCAAAGAACCCAGCGTGAGCCCCTCGCGAACGCGGCCATCGGAGGTCACGGCGACGCCGCGGCTCTCAGTGGTCGTGAAGTCTTCCGAGGAATCGAGCTCAAAAAAACGCGTACCCACGGCGAGAACCGGCGGGGAAACGGACAGGGCGGCAGCGAGGGAAATCCCTAGAATTCGGGTCGTTTTCACGGATGGTGCTTCGGTTTGATGGAGAGTCGAACGTGATCGCGGCCCACGACGGCGTGCTCCACGGGAACCACGACGTCGAGGCGTGAAACAAAGGGCGCTGGACCAAAATCGCTCGTCGATGGGCGAAGGGCATCGAGGGCAAACGGCGGAAGATCGCGCGCCACGTGAGGGCCGAGCAAAAGGCCCTGCGAGGGCAAGCGAATGGAGGCGGCGAGAGTGCGAATCGATGGGGATTTGATCGCCGCGTTCACCAGCAGCTGCGCGAGGGATTCGGGGTTCGGGCGATCGGGCACGAGCTCCGCACCATTCGCGATTTCGATGTCGATATCGCGGCCTCCGAGCGACTCGGGAATAGGCACGGCCACGGTGCGCACCACCGCCGGGCCATAGAGCGGCTCCAAGATCACGTTGACATGAACCGTGCTCCCGGCCTCGACGCGCGGCTCGCTCACCGACACGCCGCGCACACGCCATGCGTCACTTTCGTAGCGAACATTCAGCATCACATCGACACGCTCAATATGCCGTTTTTCCCAAGGGTTTGAGAGCACTTGGGCCACGAGCCGCACGCTGTCTGCAGCGTTCCAATCAAGGCCTTCGGTGCCCGTCGCGGTCACAACTTCGTCGAGCAGCGAGATGGTGCCGTGGCCCTCGATCGTCACTTTTTGCTCCACCTCGATCGCCAGATTGCGCTTCTCGGAAATGGTCGCGCCGATGGCCTGACGCAGGACAACCCCAAGAAATTGGGGCCCAAGAAAACGGTCTTCAGCGATGGACACATTCCACGTGTTCTTCGGCGCGCCCTCCCCGCCTTTAACTGCAATGTGCACAGAAAATTGTGGCGGCGTTTTGGTGAGGTCTGCCACCACGGCACTCGGGCGATCTTGCACGAGGGTGCCAAGAGGACGCACCGGCTCACCGACTTTCACGCTGCGCTGCTGGCTCGCGTAAATCCACAAAACCTTGCCCACCGCTGTCGGCCACGCCACGTTTCCGGAGCCCATCATCGGATGGCCAAATGCGCACAGCTTCTGGCCCACAACATGCGTCACGGTGCCGAGGCCCATGAGCGACACATCGCCGGAAGCCAGCAAAACTCCAATAGCTCCGCCATCTACATACGTGAGGTTGGAATCCGTATTACTTGTGCCAGCCCCCGTACCTGCTGCGTATGGCTCCATGCGGAACGGGGCCAAGATGCCTGCAAGATCCCGAAGACCGGCGCCGTCGAGTCCGCCCGCCATAATCGGCGTGGCCACGCGCGACACGCCCAGGCCCAAAGCCGCGTCCCCGAGCGCGCCCGGGCCAAGCCGCGCGGCAACTTGCGCGCGATGAGCGCCCGAGGACCACCCCGAGATGGGGCCGTCGTAGCGCGTGGGCGACGGCACTTCTTCGCGCGATTCCGTGTTCAAATTGGCAGTCTTTTTCCCGGGAAGCGGAGCTGAACCTCCCGCTGGCCAGAGGCCCGGCGGAATCGCGCGCCGAAGTTCTGCGAGCATGTTCGTAATCGGTGTGACGCCCGCCACCGCCTCGGACGGAAACGAGGTCATGGAATACGCGTAAGCGCCAATCAGTTTTCCGCGAATGAAAACCGGGCTGCCCGACATGCCGGCGACGACCTTCGCGACGGCCAAACGAGGATGTTCGGTCTTGACGAGAATGAGGTCTTGCCCAGGCTGAAACGAATGGAGAACGTCGATGACCTCCACGTCGAAGCGCTCTGGATCGGTGCCGCGAAAGACCGTCAGACCGTACCCCTTGTCGCCGGGCCGCACCTCGTCGGCGCGCATAATGGGATCGTCGGCCGAGGCCGTGACGACGAGGGGAACGGACACACCGAGGCCGGCAAGAACGCCTAAAACAAGGGCACTGGGAAAAAGGGCGCGCACGGCCGCGAGTCTACCCTGGATTTTGCCCGCGCAGAAGCCCCGCCGTCCACAGGGCTCATGTTCCGCACGTGTAGTCGCAACGCATCCATAACACATACTACGTATTACTTAGCCTACGGGCCAAGCTTTCGAGAGAGGATGCACGCCCGAACGGGCCTGTCGCAGCGAATGGCCGCGAAGGGACCCGGGCGCGCTCTTGTGCCGGAAAACTGGACACAATGGGTATTGCGGCCCGCCGGTCGAGAGTGGTTTAGTGCGCGGCTGAATTCCCGAATGCCGTTCCCCACTTTGTCGTCCGTAGTCGTGGCATTGGTGCCTCCCGTGTGCGCACGGCGTGCTGCGCTGTTGGTTCCGCTCGGTGAGGCGCACCGATGAGCGTCGCGCCCGGAGATATTCTCAGCGGCAAATACTCAGTCGTCCGCGTCATTGGCGAGGGCGGCATGGGCCTCGTGGTTGCGGCACGCCACATCGAGCTTGGGCATATGGTGGCCATCAAATGCCTCCACGCGACTTCGCTCGGGCATGAGGGGGCCGTGCTGCGTTTTGAGCGCGAAGCCAGGGCTGCCGCCGCCTTGACGAGCGAGCATGTGGCACGGGTGATCGACGTCGGGCGTTTCGAAGACGGCTCGCCGTACATGGTGATGGAATTTCTCGAGGGCGAAGATCTTTATTCCATGCTGCGAACGCATGGAGCGCTGTCGATCGGCGACACGCTGCGGTACATGCGCCACGCGGCCGAGGGGCTCGGAGATGCCCATCACGCGGGGATTATTCACCGCGATGTCAAACCTTCGAACCTCTTCGCGACGCGCCGCAAGAATGGCTCTATCGTCGTAAAAGTGCTCGATTTTGGGATCGCCAAGAGCATCGAATCGAGCGGCGAACGCGGGCTCACCTCCACGCAGGCCTTGCTCGGGTCGCCGCAATACATGTCGCCGGAGCAAGTGCGCGAGGTCAAAACGCTTGATCAGCGCACAGACATTTGGGCGCTCGGCGTCACGACGTTCGAGTGCCTCACAGGCAAGCGACCCTTCGATGCCCCGAGCATGGTCGAACTCTGCATCGCCATCTTGAACGAGCCGCCGCCGAGCATCCGCTCCCTTCGAAACGACGTGCCGCCGGAGCTCGAAGCCATCGTCTTCAAGTGCCTCGAAAAAGATCCCGCCAATCGTTACGCCGACATGGCCCAGGTTCAAAGCGCCTTGACACTCCTCGTGACGCAAATCTCGGGAGAGTCAAGTTCCGTGCTGTCGCGATTGCCAGGTATTTTACTGTCCGCCGACGCGGGAATGCTCGACGCAACGGTGATGGTTGACCAGGGGTCGGCCGCAGCCCCGACGCCACCCTCGCGCCCCAAAACCTTGCGATCCCTGGCGCCCGGCGCGCACACCCTGACGACGCCACCACCAAGACGACTCGTCGCGGTGGGTGCCGCGGTCGGGGCCCTCGTTTTGGGATTGGCAATTTTTTTCTCGCGCACAAAACACGAAGAAGACGCGACCCCCGCGCCCGTGTTCGTCGCGCCCGAGTCGCCTGCCGCCATCGCGCCAACTTCGCCCTTGCCCGTGCCCGTGCCCGTGCCCTTGCCCAGGCACGCCGCCGCGATACCCGAGCCGACCGGCCCGACGGCTGCCGAGGTTGCGGGCCCGAGTTCGGCCATGGCCGCGGCCGACGCCGCAGTGGGTCGACTTGCGCTGCCCTCCGCCCTCGCGGTGCGGTCCTCCCAGGAAAAAGCCTCGTCTTTGCCGCAGAAGGTGAAGGCCGAACGCCCCGATCCCGCACCGCTCCCGCACGTGCCGGCGAGCAAGGCCCGCGGGCTCGAGATGACCATCGAGTGAAACGGCGGAGGCCCAGCGATTCCAGGTGACGGCAGCCCAGACTTCCGGTGTCATTTCTTGGCGGTAACGGTCGTGCTGTAGAAATGCGCACGCGGTACTTCTGTTCACAACGCGACCGACATTCGGGGCCCAGATGCATTCTACACACATACTGCTCGTGGTCGCAACGGGGCTTCTTTGTACGAGCAGAAGCGATGCAGCCGCCACGGTGCCCTCGGCGCATTTGGAGGGCGTCACCCAAAAACCTCTGTCCGAGGTGCTCCAGGGACCAGCCCGCATGGCCTACGAAAGCGCACGGTTGCTCCTGGAGGCAAACGATTCCGCCACGGCCCACGCCAAATTCAAGGAGGCCTACGAGCTGTCTAAGGCCCCGAGATTGCTTTGGAATATGGCTGCCTGCTCCAAGCTGCAGCGCCACTACTCCACGGCCCTCGCCGAGCTCGAGCACTTCCTCGCCGACGGCGCCGGCCAACTCACGTCGGAGCAAGAGTCGCGAGCCCGTGAACTGAGCGAGACCTTGCGGGCCGTCGTTGCTCCCGTGGAAGTTCACGTGACGCCCGCGGCTGCCACCCTCCACATCGACGGCGAGGCGCGCCCAGTCGTTGCCGGTGAATTGCGCTTTCTCACAGACGTCGGGCGCCACGACTTTCATGCGGACCACGTTGGATATACGTCAGACAGCCGTACAATATACATCAATGATACAAAGGCTGTTGTTATTGACCTTCGCCTGGTACCGATCGTGCCGAATTCGTTCCTAGCGGTTACAACACAATCAGACGCAGCCATAGAAGTGGATGGAAAGCCATTTTCCGTGGGCCCTTGGGAGGCTGTCGTTCCAAGCGGAGTACATTCTGTAAAGGCATGGGCGCGGGGGCACAAGCCTTGGTCGTCGTCGGTGACGGTCGGTATCGGCGAACACAAGGCCATCACGGCGGTCCTCGAAGCGGAAGACAAACCGAATTGGTGGGCCATTGGCACGGCGAGCGCGGTGGCGATTGCGGGCCTCGGAGTAGGTGCATACTACATCTTTAAACCCGACCCGTTGCCGGCCCCTCCTCCCATTTTTCTCCTGCCGACGCCCGGGGTGGGTGCCACGATTTCTCTCCCTTGAGGCACCAATGATGAACATGCGTCTCACCCGTCCTCTTGTTGTCGCCCTCGCCCTCAGTGCCCTGCCCGCCGCGTTTCTCGGGCTTGGTTGCAGCGCCGACCCTGCGCCGCCCGCCCAGGTGATTCCCGCGCCGGGGCAGTTGATGCTTGCACTCCGCACGGACCTAATGCCGGGCAAAGATTTTAATGAATTGCGTGTACTTATCACGCAAGACGGACGCACGAACGACACCGCGTCCTTCACCTGGACGGTCACGGAGGGACTGGTTCGCGGTTCGGTCAAATTGCCCACGACGGTGGCCGTTATTCGCGGGCCCCAGAGCACCGGTCTCACGTCGATTCGCGCGGTGGCTTACCGCGATGGGCACGCGGCGGTGGTTCGCGATATTTCCGTGGAAATTCCCGCCAGCGGAGCATGGCTTTTGCCCGTGCGTATCGAGGCTCTCTGCGTGAACGAAATCACGTACGGCCCCAAACGCGAGCTTCGCAGCATGTGCCACGAAGGCGCAACCTGCGCGATGGGCGAGTGCGTCGCGGCGTACGTCGACGCGCGCACGCTGGCTCCCTACAAGCCCGAAGATGTCTTCGGCGGGGCAAAAACCCCAGGAGACCCGGGCGGGGCCTGCGTGGATATTCTTGAGTCTTTTAGCGGCGGTTTCGATGTGCAGCCGCGCCTTGAGGGCGCCGATTGCGTGCTGTCTGCACGCGATTTTGTGAAG
>CAMCKZ010000124.1 GCA_945875545.1 Polyangium aurulentum
TGCACGGGCAGCACCGACGCGGACGCGGGAAGGGCGGCGAGAACCTCGAGGCCATCGCGTGCGGCGTCGTTCGCGAGGCGAACGGTGGACTCAAGTCGAAGTGCCGCGAACACCGACGCGCCGGCCAAAATAATTCGCGTCCACGCGCCGCTTTTGGGCACCGAAAAGGTCGCGATCGCCGCGAGCAACGAGACGGACGCGAAGCGCTCACCGACGTAAAACGTAGCCACGAAAACTGTTGGAATCACAAGGTAAAATGCCGCAAAGCCCGCGGGGAAAAAGAAGGTCACAATGGGCCCAGGGGCGGGGGCGAGCGGGCTCTTCGGCGCAGGCCTCAGCGTCCAAAGTGTGGCACCCAAAAAGGCGACCGCGAGGGCCGCGAGGATCCACGTGTCGACGCCGTCGGTGCGCGTACCGAGTGTATTCTGCACAATGGACGCGAGCCTCTCTCGGGCACCCAAATGGCGCCCCTCGGCCCACGTATTTTCCCACGCGGAAACCCGATGGTGCCGGGCCCAAAAAAACGCCGCGATGTCGTAGAGGGCCGCCGCCATCAACGGCAAACCTGCGCGAAGCCACGCCCACACGTGGGCCCGTGAAGGGCGCGCCGCGAGGGACGGCAAGGCCAAAAGAGCAAAGCCCGCGCAGGCCGTGAGCGTCGCAAGGACATGCGTCGCCGCCAATGCGAGCGCGACAAACAGCGCGCGAAAATAGAGTGCAGATGCAGGCGGCGACCGCCGAAGACGAAGCGCGTCACCGAGCGCCACAAACGCCAACGTGAGGCCAAGAGTGAAGTTCGCGAAGCCCCAGGCTGCGGAATAGTTGAGCAAAAGAAGCGACGCGAGGAGGGCCGGCCAGTAGTCAAGGCCGAGAATGGAACGAAAGCGCGCGATGGAAAAAATGAGACCAACCGCGGCTAAAAAGGTGACCAGATGACTGGCCGCCACTACCCCCACCGCGCCCACTAGGCTCGAAATACCAGCGACAGCCAACTCAAAGCCAAGGTTGTACGTAAAATAATTGCTGTATGTGTCGCTAGAAAAGCCTTCCGAGGCATGACGAACGAGGGCGTCGGCGAGCAGTTCGTGCTGGGGCAAATCCACCATGGGCAGCCAGCGCATAGGCAAAAACGGCCAAGCGCTTAGGCATGCGAGGAGGGCAAATACCCAGTATTTCGACGAGAACAAGCGACGATTTGGGGCGGTTCCGCGTTTCCCAGCGTCCACCTAGACGTGCGCATCGACGACAAAGCGCGCATGGAGACGACGTTGGGCCTCGGCCAAAGTCTCGCGTGGCACGAGGGCCGAGAGGCGAAGCGGCGAGGCCGTCAGCCTATGAAACCCTTCGACGGCACGCGCAAACGCGCCGACCGAGGCGCCGCCCGTCGTCAGTCCGTCGCCGACCACACTGACCATCGCGAGGCCCGCATGCATGCGCGTGTCTGGGCCTCCCGCCGCCGTGAGAGCGGCCTGGCAGCGGTTCCAATCGGGGGCGTTGAGAAGCGCCACAGCGAAGGCTGCACGGCCGTCGCGCGCCTCGAGATCGAGAATGGAGAGACCGAGGGTCTCGAGCGCGTCGCTTAGCTGCGGCAACCTTGCGGAGGGCGCTTCCACGAGGGTCGCGTTATCGAGGCCGACAATCGCCCGCACGGATCTCTCGCTTGCAATCGCTGCAAAATCACTGGAAATCGTTTCGCGCGGGGGCACACCGTGGGCATCGAGAACGTCTCCGGTGCGGCGCGCGTGAATCGTAATTTTTTGCCGACGCGCCCACTCGACGGCCTGCGCGTTCAAGACTTTCGCGCCGGCCTCGGCCATTTCTTGGAGCTGTTCGTAGCGCACCGCGGGCAGGTGTCTTGCGTCGGGCACCACGCGCGGATCGGCCGAATACACGCCGTCGACGTCGCTGTAAATCTCGCACGATTCGGCGCCGAGGGCCGCAGCAAGGGCGACGGCGGTGGTGTCGGAGCCTCCGCGTCCGAGTGTTGTGATCTCGCGGCGGTAGCTCATACCTTGATAGCCCGCGACGATGACGACGCGCCCGCGATGCAGTTCGTCTTCGATGCGATGAGGCCGAACCTCGATGATTCGCGCATCGAAGTGGCGGTCGTTCGTCAAGATTCCGGACTGACTTCCGGTGAAGCTAATGGCATCGATTCCCCGCGAATGAAGGGCGATCGAGAGCAGCGCCATCGACACACGTTCGCCGGTCGAAAGCAGCATATCGAGCTCGCGCCGGGGCGATTCGCCCGGATGTTCGACACCCGTTCGCGCGGCATCGTTGGCCAGAGCGAGAAGGTTGTCCGTCGTTTTTCCCATCGCGCTGACGACCACCACGACCTGCACACCGCGGCGACGCGCATGCGCGACTTTATCGGCGACCTGGGCAATTCGCGCGACATCGGCGACGGACGAACCGCCATATTTCTGCACCACGATCGCCATGCCAATGCCGTCGCCGAACCGGGTGTGGATGTCAAATTTCCCGCGCCGAAGCGTCGCCGGATCTCCCGACGACGGGTGCGAAGAGGATGTCGTGGTGCGAAAGAAATCGCGCAGTGCGGCGGGCCTGACACACGCCCATAGGCGCGCCAGTGAAAAGCTTTCTGCCGTGCTTGAGAACGCATTAAAAAATGTGTAAAATCAACATGATATGGACATACTACGAGAATAAATACCACAAGAGTTTGTGTGCCTCACAGGCCACGAGCTACACTTAAATTCACGGTCATCAAGCCCAGCTTTTTCCCCCCACGAGGGGGCCGTGGCTGATGACCGATGGTTCATCGAACGCGGTTGAAAACGGTCGCCGGCAAGGCACTTGCATATCGTTCGTAGAGGTTCCCCCATGAAGTTCCATCGTCTCTCCCTCGGGTTTCCAGTCGTCGTCGCGGCCTTCGCTTTTGTGGGCGCGGCCTCGCGTGCAGAGGCCGGCATCGCAGCAAGTTTCCTCGCGGCGGCGTCCCCATCCCCAGCCTCGCTCGGCGCGATCGTGAGCTCACAGGCACCGGCGGCGGCGGCCGTTTCGGGCACGCGCGACAAACAAGGCGCGTGCGGCGAGGGCATGGCGGAGGTCGTCGGGGAGTACTGTTCGATGGTCGAACAAACATGCCTCCGGTGGGTAGACCCGGAGACGAAGATGCGTTGCGCGGAGTTTTCCGATGATTCGCGCTGCGTCGGCAGCCGCACGCCCAAGCGCTTTTGCATGGACCGCTTTGAGTGGCCGAACCAAGAGGGCGTCAAGCCGGTCGTCATGAAGACCTGGTACGACGCGAAAAATGCGTGCCAAGGGGCGGGCAAGCGCCTCTGCACCGACAGCGAATGGACGCTCGCGTGCGAGGGCAGTGAAATGCTCGCGTACCCCTACGGAAACCAGCGCGATTCGAGCGCGTGCAACATCGACAAATCCCTGCCCGAACCCGACGAAAAGGCCATCGGCAACCCGTACACGCGCGACGCCGAGGTCGCGCGCCTGGACCAACGCGCTGCGAGCGGCGAATACGCGAAGTGCCAAAGTCCGTACGGCGTTCACGACATGACGGGAAATGTCGATGAATGGGTCGCGAACGAGAGCGGCAAGCCCTACCAAAGCGGGCTCAAAGGCGGTTATTGGGGACCGGTTCGCACCCGTTGTCGCCCCATGACGACGGCACACTACGAGCAGTTTGTGTTTTACCAAATCGGGTTTCGGTGTTGCGGAGACATGGCGGGGCACATACAAACCGCGATCCGAAAGCCTCCATCGTCCTTCAACGCGGTCATCAAAAGCGTTGCGTCGCCGGCACCTCGCCGCCCAGGATCCTGAAGAACCCGCACACATTCAACAGTACCGGCACTATTCCGCGTAATTTTCGCAGTTTGGGGTTGTGTTTGCTGATTGTCCTGTGAGAAGCTTAGCAAATGGGCGAGGTGGCGCGCGAAAATGGCGAAAAAACGGCGCGCGAAGTGGCGCCCGGCGAAGGCTGCTACGATCCCGTCATTCAGGCCATTGTGGCAGGCGTTGCGCGCGATCTTGCGGTGCCGGTGGCATTCGTTTCGGTTGTCCTCGACCGAACCCAGATTTTTCGCGGGGCGTTTGGCTTGCCTCCGGAGCTTGCCGTCGCCTGCGGAACGGGCCGGCCCGTGTCGCTCTGCCAGTTCGTCGTTGAGAGCAAAAAGCCGCTGGTTGTGAACGACGCGCGGGCCGATTCTTCGATTCCCCAAACGCTCGTCGAAGACTTCAATATTCGCGCGTATGCGGGGGTGCCGGTCACAATAGACGGCGCGGTTGTGGGCGCACTCTGTGCCGTCGATCACATGCCTCGGCAGTTTCAAGCCGCAGAAATAGCGGGTCTCGTGGGTCTGGCCGTCAGTGTTTCCCGGCGTCTTGAGGCCATTGAGCACCTCCGGCGCCAGCGAATTCTCACGAGCACCGCGGGGGAGCCGGCGTTTCAAGAGGCGCGCAACGCCCTCTTCGCGCTCGGCGGCCTGCACTACGAAGCGCGCCACGCGATCGAGAGTTTGCGCCCGGTTTTCAACGTGCTACGTGCGCCGTCCCTTGACGCGGCGTCCAAGATGCGCGTCATGCGTTCCCTCGAGGGCAGTTTCGGTGCCTTCGACGACCTCGAAAAACTCCTGTTGCACGCGGAAGCCAGCACGTTTCGTCTCCAAGAGCAGGTTTTGGCCCTCGAACAACTCCTCAGCGAGCCCGAGCGCCTAGTCAGCATTGAGGTCCTCGTTGGGGCAGCGGAAAGGCTGCTCCACCACGAGGCAAGGGTGCGCGGCGGCCTTCGTATTCACCTGTCGCCGGGCCTCCTAGGTCGCCACACGACGCGTGCGCCCTTTCTGCCAGCGTTCGTCGCGGCGGTGCGCACGTTGTACGAGTTTCGTCGGCCCGTATCGTCCTCGCGCGGCCTCGGAAGTTCGAACCCGCCCAGCGATGAGGGCGGCCTCGTCGTCAATGTTGTGCGTGAGAACGAGGCCGTGGTCGTGCAGATGGAGTGCGATCAAGACTCCCTCGAAGACCTGGATATTCTCGTGGACCGTCTGCGCGAGTCGTCCAAATTCGTTGAAGGTATTGCCTTTGAGCGCCGCCAGTTCGACGTGTGCATGATGACGCCACTCGTATGCTAATCGTATGCGAACTGTGTGCGGGCTGTACTTGGTCTGTACGCTAGAAGTGTGCTGGGAAACGCGGACGCTCCCAAAGCTAGTGCAGGGCGAGGTAGGAATACTCGTCGTATTTCGACGAGCCGAAGCGACGATTTGGGGCGGTTCCGCGTTTCCCAGCATCCACCTAGATGAACGATGGCTGCACGGCGGCCGTCCTCTAGCTACCCGGCAATCGGGCGCGAAAAAGGGCTATGTTCCGGCGCGCAAGGCGTCGAATGTTCGCCGCAGTCCTTCGCGAATGAGCACGGTCGGCTCGTACCCGATGAGGTCGCGTGCGGCGTCGATGGAGGCGAGCGAATCGCGCACGTCGCCTGCCCGCGTTGGGCCGTGCTGGGCAACGAGCGTCGCGCCCGGGAGCCCTGCATCTTTCGCCAAGCCCGTGACGAGGGCGAACAGCTGATTGAGGGATGTGCGCTCGGCGCAGGCGATATTCACGACCTCGCCGCGCAGTTTTCGGTCGGTGCTGGCGGCCCGCAAGTTGGCGTCAACGACGTTGTCGATGAAACAGAAGTCGCGTGTTTGCTCCCCGTCGCCGTTGATGACGGGCGCTTCACCGCGGATGACCATCGACATAAACGCTGGAATAACAGCGGCATAGTCGCTCTTCGGATCTTGGCGCGGACCGAAAACGTTGAAGTACCGCAGGCTCACGGTTTCGAGGCCGTAAAGCTGCGCTGCCACCCGGAGCATCAGTTCGCACGTCAGTTTACTGATCGCATACGGCGACAGCGGACACGGCTGCATGGTCTCTATTTTAGGTAGTGTTGGCGTATCGCCGTAGGCTGACGAACTTGCGGCGAAGACGAAGCGTTTGACCCCAGCATGGCGCGCGCCATCGAGCATCACCGTGGTGCCCATGACCCCGGCGTTCATGGTGGCTGCGGGATCGGCGACGGATCGCGCCACCGAGGGAATCGCCGCTTCGTGGAAGACCACGCGAATGCCTTCGAGGGCCCGTTTGACCGTGGCCGGGTCGGTGATCGAGCCCTCCACGAGCTCGACGTGGCCCTTCAGCGACTCCACGTTTGACCGACGCCCCGTGGCGAAATTGTCGAGGATTCGCACGCGTTCGCCCTGCGCGAGGAGGGCCTCGGCGATCGATGAGCCGATAAATCCTGCGCCGCCCGTGATCAAAATAGAGGTCGATGGCATGCCGCCTCTCTTAGCAGCATCCACAGCCCGAGACAGTAGCCGCGCGCTCGTCTGAAGACGGTCTAGCGTCGGCGTTCCGCGAGACCAAAAACGCGAACTTCGTCTTGCGTACCGGCGCCGGCGCAAGGCAGAACGCGGGCATGCTTTTGCGTCAGCCCGTGTCCGCGTCTCTCGGCGATTACCTCGACGGCGAGTTTGTACTGCCGCCCGGGCCCGATGGCGAAATTCGGTGCGTTTCGCCCGCCGACGACGACGATCTCATTGGCGTTTATCCGTGGGCTTTGGGTCACGCGAACGAGGCGGTCGCCGCGGCGCAAAGGGCGCTTCCGGCGTGGAGGCGGCGTCCACTTGGCGAGCGAATTTCCATGGTAAAAGCCTTTGCCGAAGCCGTTCGCGCGCGCCGCGATGTGCTCGCCATGGCCATCGCGCGAAGCATCGGTAAACCTGTGTGGGAGGCGCTCACGGAGGTTGATGCGGTCGTCGCGAAAATCGGCATCACGGTGGGTGCGGGGCTCGATGCGATTGCCCCGCGAAGCCTCCCAAGCGACAAGGCTTTTGTTCGCTACCGCCCGGTCGGCGTCATGGTCGTTTTGGGTCCGTTTAACTTTCCAGCGCACCTGCCCAATGGTCACTTCATACCGGCCCTTGTCACTGGAAATACAGTCGTTTTCAAGCCCTCCGAGCGGGCACCCCAGGTCGGCGAAATACTTGCATTGTGCATGCATGAAGCGGGTCTCCCGCCGGGCGTCTTCAACGTCGTTCAGGGCGATGGGCGCGTGGCCCAATGCCTCGTTGAGAATGCCGCGGTCCACGGCGTGTGCTTCACCGGGAGCACGGCGGTCGGTAGGCGCATTTTGCAAGCGAGCGCGGCGTACCCCGGGCGAATGATCGCGCTGGAACTCGGGGGTTCCAACGGAGCCATCGTCACGGCCGACGCTAATATTCAGCACGCAGCCAGGGAAATCGCATTTTCCGCTTTCGTCACGGCGGGTCAGCGCTGCACCGCAACGAGTCGTGTTTTTGTCGAGCGCGCTGCGTCCGATGCGCTGGTTTCGGAACTCCTTCGGCTCACAACGCAGCTTCGCGTCGGTCATCCGGGAGCCCCCGCGGTCTTCATGGGACCGGTCATCGACGCGGCCTCGCGTAGCCGCGCACTCGAGGCCGCGAAGGCCCTTGCCGCGTCCCACGAGGCCGTGCTGACCCCACGCGAAATCGGCATCGATGGCGTGATCGGCGCGTACATGTCGCCTGGAATATTCCTGGCTTCGAAGGCTTCTGGCGTTGCGTGCGAAGAGTTCTTCGCTCCTCTTCTTGTGGTCGAAATCGTCGACGACGACGCGGCCGCGGTGGCAGCCCTCAACGCGACTCCCTATGGCCTTGCGGCGGGCGTATTTTGCGCATCCGAAGACCGCTTCGAGCGCCTCGCTGCGGAGCTCGACGTCGGCATTTGCAACTGGAATCGCGGCACGGTCGGCAGCTCGTCCAAGCTTCCCTTCGGCGGCGTGAAGGCGAGCGGAAATCACCGGCCCGCGGGCCTTGCGAGTACGTTGTATTGCGTTGACGCCGTGGCGCAAATTCGCTGGCCAGAGCCTCCACCGCCCGCTGCGCTTCCTGGCTTTCCGTTGTAGGTCCGCGGGCCATTTGCGGAGCCCGCGCCGAGGTCAAAGAATGGCGTTTGCGTTTCCTCGCGGTGCCTCTTGAGCGCCGAACCGATGAAGCATGCAGTATGCACTTAAGTGGCTGCTGTTCTGTTTTTTTTCAGCGCGTTTCCTGAACGCCCGCGCGCTTCGGCGACCGCCCTTCGGCGACCGCCCTTCGGCGATCGCGACGGAGCCCGAGGTCGAGATCAAGACCCGGCCCGAAGAAATCGCGCGCGAGTCGCCGCCGCCGCCGCCCGCTCTCACGAAGGCCTCGACCGCGCCCGCACCGATTGCGCTGGGCGCACCCGAGGCAAGCGTGCCCGTGGAGATGCCCAAAGAGCTGCCAACCGCGCGAGGCCCTGTGGCGGCCCTGGAGGGCGTTGGGGACCCGA
>CAMCKZ010000125.1 GCA_945875545.1 Polyangium aurulentum
ATCAGGTTGTACTCGCGCAGCGTATCGACGGGCTGCCAAAAACCCTCGTGGCGAAAAGCCATCAGCTCGCCGTTATCGGTCAGTTCGTGCAGGGGCCGCGCCTCAAGCACCAAGCCCGGGTCGCCGCTTTTGACGTAATCCCATATACGTCTGCCGTCACATACAAAATAGCCACCATTAATAAACCCGCCGCGCGCGTTTGGTTTCTCAGCAAATTCGCTGACGCGCCCATCCGTTAGGCCGAGCTCGCCGAATCGCCCCGGGGGCCGAACCGCGGTCACCGTCATGACCTTGCCGTGCCCGCGATGGAAGGACTCGAGGGCGGTGAGGTCGATGTCCGCGAGGCCGTCTCCGTAGGTGAGCATAAACGGCTCGTCGCCCTCGACGTAACGGCGCACCGCCGCCACACGCCCGCCGGTCATCGCGTGTTCGCCCGTATCGGCGAGGGTGATGCGCCATTCGTCTGGCGCCCCGTCAAGGATTTGTACCGTGGATTTCGCGCCAATTTCGACGACCAGGTCGCTGGTCATGGCGTGGTAATTAAGAAAAAACTCTTTGATCGTCCAACCACGGTAGCCGAGGCAAAGAACGAATTCGCGATGCCCAAACGCAGCGTATCGCCGCATAATGTGCCAAAGCATTGGCCGTTCGCCAATGGGCAACATGGGCTTCGGAAGGTGATCGCTGGCCTCACGAATGCGCGTGCCGAGTCCGCCACAAAGGATGACGACTTTCACGAAAAATGCACTCCGGTGCGGGCGCGAAAGGTCATGGGGCGACCCGGCGCTCGTCGGCGGGCGGTCGCGCGTGCTCGTTCAACTCGGACTCCGCGTGGCGTACGGGCAGGACAAAACGGAGGGCGTCGCGCAGGCGCGAGGCGGAGATGGAGGAGCGATTTCCCACGACCTGACCCGCTTGCGCACCGGCCAAATTAACGAGAATACCCACGAGTTCCGGATCGGCGGCGGAAGCTGCGGCGAGGGCGCTGATGGACAAGACGGCGTCACCGGCGCCCACACGTTCCACCACGGTGCTCGCGAGGCTTGGGCACCGATGGAACTCGCCGGTGGGCGCGCGAAGAACTGTGCCGTTTTTTCCGAGGGTCACCATCACGTGGCCCGCCCCGAGGCGCGCGGCGGCCGCGTTCATCAACTCTTCGACGGGCGCGCGAAGCTCGCGGGCGTCGAGGCGAAGTTCGCCCTCGTGGACGCAGGCAAAGTCGGCGCGCGGGTACTTGGAAAGCGTGTGATACCCAGTATTTGCAGCGTTTAGCTGGGTGTTTATGGCGAGAAACCGGGCCCGGGATACGAGCAGATCGACCGCGCGCTTTGTAATCAAACCATGGCCGTAGTCTGCAACGATCACCAAATCGAAGCTGTCGAGACCACCCGCGGGACTGGCGAGCTTGGCTAGAAACTCCTCTTCGGCCTCGGCCGGGAGAACGTCGTCGCTCATGTGGTAGACGCCGAACATCTTGGCGAGGGAATACCCGTCCAAGTACCGGCGCTTGACGATGGTGGCCTGGCCTTTTGCGGTCACAAACTCCGCACGAATGGCAGGCTTAAGAGCTGCGCGCACGAACTGTTCGCGTCGGTCGTGCTCGCCCAAGGCAGAAAATACCGTCACGTGGTCCGTGAATTCAGCCAAATGATTGGCAATCGCCAGCACGCCGCCGGCCTGCACCTCGACGTCGCGAAAGCGCATGACGAGCATGGGCTCTTTCCCGCTTTTTCCCATGGGATCGCAGTAGGCGTATTCGTCGATAATTGTCTCGCCGACGACCGCCACCCGAAGGCCGCGAAAACGTTCAATTGCGGTCAGGGCGTCCGCGACCGTCAGGGCATTCAGCGTATCGATCGTCATGTGTGGTCCTCAACCCGACCAGTAGCGGTTTCTGTGCCAAGAAACTGAAACCAAGCCTTCGTGGCGTCGGCAATGGCGTCCACCGTCCACACGGGGGCGCTGCGCCAATGCTCAATGTTTGCAACGAGTTCGGCCACACCTTGTTCGATTGACACGGTGGCCTGCCAGCCCAATTGGGCGTGAATCTTGGCGACGTCGGCGTGGGTCACGTCGGGCTCGCCGGGGCGCTTGGGAACGTGTGTGACCGGGCCGCCGAGCAGCTCCGTCAGGCGATTGACCGACACCGGGGCATTGGCCGCAACATTAAATACTTCGCCGGAAACACTGGAAAAAGCCGCGCGCACGAAGGCCGCGGCTACGTCGGTTACAAAGACAAAGTCGCGGGATTGCGTGCCGTCGCCGACCACGGTAAAGGGTTTGCCCGCCAACTTTTGCGCCAGAAAAACCCCGAATACCGCGCCGTAAGTGCCCGTGGTGCGCGAACGCGGCCCGTACACATTGAACAGGCGCAGGCATGTGACAGGCAACTTGTAAACCTGGCCCCAGTGAATAACCAGCTGCTCGCCAAGGTATTTCGTCAATGCATACGGGTACATAGGCCGGGCGGGCGCGGTCTCCGGCGTCGGCGTCGTGTCGGCGATTCCGTAACAGCTCGACGAAGCCGCGTACACGACGTTGGCCGCTCCTGCGCGGCGCGCCGCTTCCATCACGGAAAATGTACCATCGACATTCGCGTGAAAATAATCTGCGGGACGCTCGATCGACGGAACGATGTCTGCCAGGGCCGCCAGATGAAACACCCGCGTTTGTTCGGACATCAGCGCGGCGAGGCGGTCTGTGTCGTTGATATCGAACCGCTCCACGCGAAGGCGCGGATTGGCTGCGTGGTGCGCCAAATTCTCAAGCCGGCCCGTGGATAGATTGTCGACGACCGTTACGGAATGCCCGTTTGCGAGCAGGAGATCGACCACGTGACTGCCGATAAACCCCGCGCCGCCGGTGACGAGACAAGGAGACGGGGCCGCACTTACGTTATGTGCGGTATGTGTCGCCGTTAGGGCACTGGGCGAAACGCCTCGATCCGTCATGGGTGCGCGGCCTCCGTGTGGGCTGGCGTAGCCGATTCGCCAACAACCCGCGGCATAACAGCGAGTTCGGCCATGAGCCAACTGGTGATTTCGTGCGTAAGAACGCCGTGCAAACCCTCGATCAGTCCGTAATCATCGGACGGAACGACCACGGCCGCATCGCACAGTTCGAGGCTAGCGCCGCCCTTCTTGCCGAGGAGGCCGACCGTGCGCAGGCCGTTTGCGCGCGCCCAGCGAAGACCCTCGACGATGTTCGGGGAGTTTCCGCTGGCCGAGATGGCGACGACCGCATCGCCCGGGTCAGCGGAGGCGCGCAATTGCTCGCTGAACACACATGTGTAACCTTCGTAGTTGGCCCAGGCCGTCAGCGTCGCGGTGTTGTCGGTCAGCGATCGCACGCGAAAGCGCGAGCGGTTCGTTCGCGGGTCGGCGCCGAGAAGGCTTTTGCCCAAGTCGCACGCGAAGTGCGAGGCGAGGGCCGCGCTGCCGCCGTTTCCGATGATGAAAACCGTGCGCCCGGCCACGAGGGAAGACCGAAGAACCTCCACGAGGGAAGCCAGCGCGGGGCCGTTTAGGGCGTGGAGCAGCGCGTGCACTTGTGCGGCGTACGTAGCATGAAACTGTGGAATTTCGCTCATGGGGACGACTTTGGGGGCGAATTGCTGGACCATAGGGAACGAGCCTGCACAAGCCGGGCCATGGTGTCTACCGCCACGCGGCGGCCCGCGCACGGTACCGCATTTAGAAGGCCTTCGCGCGCAAGAATCGAAAAAAAATCGCGCGGCAGATCGGTTCCCGCACCGCGGTCAAGGCACGAAAAGATGCGGTCGTTGAAGGCCGCAACCCCCGAAAACGTCCAAAAGGTCTCGCTTACCGCATTGACCCACACGGGCCGCTCCTCGAAGCTTGTCACCCGGCCGTCTTCTAAAGTTGCCACACTCTGGGGCCGCTGCCGCTCATGCACCAGAATGGCACCAATACGATTTGAGTGATGTGCCGCACGCTGCAACGCGGAGAAATCTTCGTCCGTCAGAATGTCGCCGTAGTGCACGAGGAACGGTGACGCCTGGCCTTCCAACATCGGGCGCAAATCGCGCAGCGTGCCCGCGGAGCCCCGAAGCGCGGCCTCGGGATGAAGGCGAATTTGCAGGCCCGCGTGGTTCCAGTCCCGGGCAAATGCGTCGAACTGGTGCGGCAAGTGATGGGTATTCACCACGGCCTCGCGGACCCCGGATCGCGCGAGATTCGTGAGCAAATGCGCAAGAAGCGGGCGGCCGCCCACGTCGAGGAGGGGCTTTGGGCACGCTTCCCCGAGAGGGCCGAGCCTCGTGCCCTTGCCGGCGCAAAGTACGAGCGCGCGGGTCATCGGCCTTCACCGAGAAACAAGCGTACCGCCTCGAAAAGGGAGGACGAAACGCCATCGGCCAAGGTTTCGTCCGCCGACAGACCCTCGCCGCCAACGATGGGCGCGCGAACACCGGATGCCACGAGAAACGCCTTTTCGCAACCCGCACGTCGGGCGCACGCTATGTCACTTGGGCGGTCGCCAAATAGGACGGAGTGTGTAAGGGATAAACCGTGCTCCGCGGCGGCCTGGAGAAGCAGGCCGGGCATCGGTTTTCGGCAAGCGCAATGCCGCCGGTAGGCCTCGATTTGCGCGTGCGGATGATGCGGACACGTGTAAAATTGCTGGATATTCGCGCCGCCGCTTGCACTGAGCATGGCTTGAAGCGTGCGATGCAAGGCGTCGAGGTCCGCCGGGGCCAAGAGTCCTCGGGCCATGGCCGTTTGGTTCGTGGCAACGAAGAGAGCGAAACCCGCTTGGGCGAGGAGGGCGGTTGCCTCCGCGGCACCGTCGCAAAGCCGCATTTGCGCCGCCGTGGTGACGATGCCCACGTCGTCGATGACGACCCCGTCGCGATCCAAAAAAGCCGCCCGCACCATGGCGAAATTCAGACGAAACTAAGGTGCATCGGCGGGTTTCCGCTGGGCGTTTGCAAGACGTGAAGCCCCTTTACGTGGGCGTCGAGAGCCTCGTTGACCTTGTGTTGAAGGCAGAGAGAACCGCAGGCGCGCTGCGCATCGAACTCCGGCGACGCGAGGTAGTTCATCACTTCCCAGTAGCGATCGCTTGCCCAAATATCGCGAAAACGCTCTTCGACGATGTTGCCAATGTGGAATTTTTTGTACCGCTCGTTGAAGAGCATTCCGCACGGAGCGATGAGGCCGGAGCCGGATATTTGCAGCATAAATGGCGCGCCGTAGCAACGCTGGTAACTGCGCTTTCCCTCGGCCTCGATCTTCGACCACTTGACCTGCACGCTGTAGCCGTCGTCGCTTAGGCTCTCGGCCTCGCGGAGGAGGTCGTGAAGCTTCGCGTAGCCGCCGTAGTCAACGCCGAGCGAACCGTTTTCGTCGTCGCTGCAATGCTTGATGATCAGGTAATCGGGCCGTAGTTCTTTGCCGAGGCGCGCGAGGGGCATGACCTGATCGGCGTATTGCGGCATCAATACCATCTGCAGCCCGATAGTGACCGGAAGGTTCTGCTCCTTCTTGATAGCGACCATATCGCGTATGTTGTCTACAACCCGGTCGAACCACTCGGGTTTCACGCCCATGATTTCGCCGTAGCGGTCGCGTTCGCCGGCGGAGATGTTGATGCGCAGGTACGTGAGGTGGGGCAGCACTTCTTCGAGGCGGCGGCGGTTGAAGATGAAGCCGTTGGTGCCGCACGCCATCGAGAGCCCGAGCCCGTGGCCGTGCCGCACAGCTTCAGCAAAAACCGGCGAAATCGTGCTCTCGCCGTCGCTCACGAACGACACGCCGCGAACGCCGATCTCCGCGCAGTCGTCGAGGAACGCGCGAATCACCGGGCCGGTAATCGACTGGCGATCGTTCTCTTGCAGCATCGCGTAACAAAAGTGGCACGAGTAATTGCACGCCCGGGTGAGCGCCATGTCGATGGTGATGGGCGCGATGCGTTCGCCGCGTTCCCACGCCCGAACCCGGTCCAAGTGCCAGGCGAGTTTGGTTCCGTCGAGGATAAGTTCTGTGTGGTCGGTCATTCCGCTCATGGCTTGGACTCCTGGGCTCGCTTAAGACAGTCTTGTTGTGTGTGTTCCGGAGCGACGCTGGCGCGACCGTCAAAGAGCCGTCGGTGGCGGGCCTAAATCGGTGACGCCTCGCGGGCATTGCGCTTACCGACGCAATCTTTGTGCCAATTGGAAGAAGTTCGCAAGTTTATTGACGTGTGCCGGGGGGGCCGGGCTAAATGTTGATGTGCCTCCAATCGGTGACGCTGAGCCTATCCGCGCCGCGCTCGACCCTCGCCGACAACCTTCCTGTCTGCTTCGCATCCAGAGGATTGGGTCCCCAGCCGTGTGCGAAGCAGACCGCGTCGGATGGGGGGTTCCCAGCCGTGTGCGCAGCAGAATGGGGAAGCATGGGGGGACCCATGCCCCATTGTGCGCAGCAGAATGGGGAAGCATGGGGTGGGCCGTCGCGTTGGAAATTTGCGAGAGCCGGAGAGGTTAGACCCTTTTCGGCGAGGGTCTAGCCCGTAGACTTTGCGCGTCTTAACAGCGAACATCCGTGTGTAAATGCGGGCACATGGCAGAGAAAATGGGGCGCGGTCGCGGCGCCTGAGAAGCAGACCGAACCGTCACGGTGAAAGCGCAATCGCCTGTGATTTTACTTGTAAAACGTGTTTGCGAGCGGCTTCTGCAGGCCGCGAACACAGGCGAGTGCCGGGCGCAAGAGAAATCGCGTGTCATTCGCGGGAGCCTTTCCAGATGTGCAGCCAAGCCGGTTTTGGGGCCAAGGTTGATCCGGCGCCCCGCCCCCATTTCGCGCAGTTGGAACGAAACCCAATGAAAACGTTGAACACACCGCCTCCCAGTTCGTCGAACCGCGCCTCAAACCGCGCCTCGCGTCCAAAAACGCGCACACCGCCCGTCGCGCGCCTTGCTGCCGTCGCACGCCTCTTTTCCCTCGCGGTGCTGGCGCTCCTTGCGTTCCCTCTCTTCGCGTTGAGCGGCTGCCACCACGCGGAAAAAGCGACTCCGACCGCGCGCAGCGAAACGCCGCCCATTGCCATCGACGATGGGTTTCGCGAGCGCGCGATTGGCCTCGACCTCGACCTTTTGGAAGACAAATCCGGCGCGCTGACGTTTGCCGACGTGCGTTCGCCGGAGCACGCGGCGCGCTTTTTGCCTTCGACGAAGGCGAGTCCCAACTTTGGTTACACAAAGAGTGCGTACTGGGCCCGCTTTTCGCTGGACGACCGGCGCGACAAGGCAAAACGTGAGTCCGGCGACCCGCTGGAACTGACGCTGGCCTACGCAATAACGGACTTTGCGGAGCTTTGGTGCGTGGACTCCGCTGGCGCACAAGTCGTCCACGCGCGCGCGGGTGACCACGTGCTTCTCGCCGAGTGGCCGAGCACGTACCGCGAGCCAAGTTTCGCGATTCCGGCCGCGGCGCGTAGCTGTGCTCTGCGGGTGGAAAGCGACGCGACGAAGCAATTTCCCTTGACGCTGCGTACGCGCGGTACTTTCGCGTCGCATCGGCTGCAAGACACGACGACGCAGTGTTTGTACTTCGGCGCCCTTCTCGTGATGATTGCGTACAATGGCCTGGTGGCGGTATCGTCGCGCTCGCTTGCCTACGGATTTTACACGCTTTTCCTCGCCAGTTATGGGCTCTTTCAATGCGCTTTCGGCGGCTTTGGTTACGCACTTCTATGGCCCGACGCGATAGGCTGGGCGGATCGGGCCGCGCCGCTGTTCGTAGGGCTGACGGGCCTGACCTCCATACCGTTCGCCGCGCTTCTCTTGGACTTGCCGCGCGCATCTCCGCGTTTTTGGCTGCTCGCCCGCGTCACCCTGGGCCTCTTGATGACTCACCTCTGCGTCATGGGCTTTCTTTCCTATTCCGTGGCCATTCGCGCCGCTTTGGCCATTGTGCCCTTTTGGGCCTTTGTTCTTCTCGGTGCCGGCGTCGTGCAGTCTTGGCGCGGCGTGCGCGTGGCCAAGCTCTATCTGGCCGCATGGACTGTGTTTATCCTGGGAACGCTCATCAACATGCTGCGTGCTCTCGGCGTCGTGCCGACCAACCTGTTTACGGTCAACGCGAATCAAGTGGGCTCTGTGATTGAATTTGTTCTTCTCTCGTTCGCCCTCGCCGACCGCATCAAAACGCTCCAAGCCGAAGTCGCGACCCAAGCGAATTTGGCGGCGGCCAACGCCCATTTGGCCGCGGCCAGCGCGGAGGTGGCCCGCGTCGCCACCCAACGCGCCCTCGAGGGCCAAGAGCGCACAAATGCGGAGCTAAAACGTTTGGACGCACTAAAAG
>CAMCKZ010000126.1 GCA_945875545.1 Polyangium aurulentum
GACATCCACCGGCATGGCGTCGGCTGCGGCAGGTATGTGTGTTGACTCCCGTACACCATACGACGACGAGCCGTCCCACAGCCACCGATGCCCGCAGGTCAATTCGGCCGCGTCAGACGCCATTCGCCCGGGCAAAAAACCGGTTCCCCATGGCCTCAGTTTCGCCGCACAAACACCACGAGCTCCGCCCCGCCGTGGCCCCACGGGATTCGGCACTTTTCGTAAAAGGCCCGCGCCACCGCTGGGCTTCGCGCCAAACGCGTTTCAACGACGCGGCCAAAAAGAGCCCCCTCCCCGAGCGCCGTGACGCTCCCGCCCGGCGCCCACAAGACGAGGCCGTCGACGCGCTGCGCATCGAGAAAACCCTCGGGTAAACGCTTTGACGTGTGCCCCCCCGGAAGCCGCGCAACCTCTTCGAGCGTGAGTCCCGCGAGGTCGACCACAGGCCCCGCAAATGCCGCTCCAAGAAAGCCCACATCAAGGCCAGCGACGATCTTAAGACCCGCAATCTCAGGGGCCAATCGTTCGATCACCGCGAAGCGATCCGCCGCCACGCCCGTCGCCTCGCGCCAATGCGACCACCCGAAAAATACTTGCGTGCACAATGCACTCATCACGATGAACGCTCGCCCTCGCGCCCCATCGATGGCGGCCACGCAAACAAGTAGACACGGGACGACGGGGACAAGCAGTCGCGCATACGGCATCCAGTCGCCACCTATCATAGCAATAGTCGCCATATGTGTGAGCGCGAGAAGCTCCGCACTCGCGACAGCGCGCGAACGATTCACTGTAAACTCCCTGTCGAGAGCGTCACCGTCGCCCCACACCACAACGGCACCACGCGGCCGGTTTTTGCCGGCATAACGGAGCGCTACGGACGCCGCCACGATCCACAAGCCCGTCACGACAACGCCCGCCGCGACATACAAGAACCCGTGACGCATGTCCGACGGTTTGGCCAATACCGCGAGGGGAAAAGGTCGACCGAAAACGCCCACGCGCAGCCCCATGACCAGCGCCTGGGGACCAAGGGCGAGGGCCAACAGCCGCCACGCATTTTCCACGTGCAACTGCGGAATCATCGCGGCGAAGATCGAGGGCGCAAGCTCGGGGCGAAGGCATGCCGCGGCCCCGAGGCAGCCCGCACCTAGTCGTGTACAGGTTTGCGTATTATAGAGGAAAAATCCAAGGGATCCGGCGACAAGACCCGCGGTCAGTCCGGTTTCGAGGCCCGACCCCGCATGCACCGCGAGGGGAAATGAAGCCGCCACGACGAGAACACCCGCAGTGGCGCGAGGCCCAAATGCCGACGCCGCGCAAAGCCCCAGCCACGACAGACCAGCGGCGGTACCAAGCGCGCCAAGAACCCGCTGCCACGCAAGACTCGTGAACACCGAGGTGGCGACGGGGGCCAGAACCCACGGAAGAAAAAGCGGTGTGACGCCGTCTGCCACAGGCCCAAAAGCTCCGAACGCGTGACGACCCTCGTGATGCACCGTCGCGGCAAACCTGGCTACAATGAACGCATCGTCAACCAAAAAACCTAAGCTGCAAATAACCGCACAACATGGCAATACAATGCAGAGTGCATGCATTGCAAAGGGGGCTATCAGCGTCGAGGAGATACGTCCAACATTCATCGAAACGGGCCGAAAATTTAGCGTGGTTGATGGGTGCTTCTAGCCTTCACGGCACCCCATGACGAGTCTCTCTGTTCTTGCTATGCCCGCTCCCTCATCGCTGCTCCGTGACCTTGGGCAAGCGAACGATTGCGAGCCCGAAGCCTTCGTTTCCCGGGAAGTTCAAGAAGTTCTTGACGTGTTCCTCGACGGCGCGAACATCACCTCGCGGGTCGCCGACGCCCAAGCGAGCTGCGTGCTGCGCGATCTGGCGCATGCGGCGGTCGAACTCTGCGCCCGCGGCTCGGGCAAGCGCGCCGTGCGTTTTTACGACGATCCGTGGGAATTGGTGGTCGAACGCGACGCCGACGACGCGTGGATCAGCGTGTTTCGCGGGGGCCTTGTTCCCTCGGTGGCGGTGTACGACAGGCCGTTGCGGTTTGCCGATGTGCGCGTGGGCGTGCGCGAAGCATGCCTCGTGATGGCAGGCAAACGCAGCACCCCGGTGCCGCTCGGGCGTGAACTTGTGGACCTCGCAACGGCCATCGAGGGGCACGAAGGCCGGTCCTCGAATGCCGCCCATCTCCCGCTCCGTCACGACCCTGTGCGCCGCTGCGAGACGTTTCAATCGCGTCGTCGCGCAGACCTGCGGATTGAGGGCACGGTTCACGTTCGCCCGAGCCACGAGCGCGCCGTACCGCCAGTGGAACGAGCAGATTTGCACGCTATTCTAGCGCCTGGCTCGCTGACGTTGCACGACAAACGGCGATCGATTTCTCTTCCCGGCGGCCGTCCGATCCTCGCAATGGAGGCCCTCGTCGACATGCTCGAACTTCTCCACGAGCACTCCCTTCGCGGCGAGGCGGTGTCGTTGCGCGCCGACGATCGGCTGCGCGGCGTGGGCTTTCGATTGGGCAGCGACGGGGTCTTGGCGCTGGTGATTTCAGCCACCGACACAGCGCCCGCGCTCTCGTACCCGGGTCTTGATTTGTTGGCCTTCGCCGATGCGGTGCTGCGCGCCGGAAAGCACCTGGCGCGGGTTCTCATCAAGGCCTGTCCTGCGCAGCAGGCGAACTTGCGTCTGCTCACTTTTCGGTCGCGGATTCAAGAGCTCTCCCAAGTGCTCGCGCCGCCCGCAAGCGACGAATGCCGAAATCATGAGCCCGGTAGGTATCGCGCTTATCTTGACGCGGTTCCTAGGGAATCTGCTCCTCCATCCGTTTCGCCGTCACGCTTGCGTTTCGTCGAAAAATGGTCCGCCGAGGTGCCCGACATTGATCTGCGCTCGACGTTCATCTTGCGCGACAAGCTCATCGTGGGCACCGCCCGATCGATCATCGCGGTGGATCGCGAAACAGGCACCATCGCTTGGGAGCGCGAGGTTGGGCGCGGCTCAAGTCTCGCCACCGCCGCGGGGCTTGTGCGCATTGGCCTCGATGGCCGCGTGCGCGTCTTTGATGGCAACGGCGACGAGTGCGTTTCGACCCGCGTGCGTCCTCGCGCGGGCGGGCCACTCGGCGGCGTCACGGTCAGCGGACCGGGCCTTCCGAAACTTCTTTTGCTCACGGACGGCGATAAACATTTGCTCGCCCTCGACCTCGCCACCGGCGAACACAGGTGGCGCCTGCCTCTCGGAGATGCTGGAATTCTCCGCATCAAACGCGCTGGCCGTTTGGCGTACACGACGACGGGCTCCGGCGTTTTGTTGGCCGTCGATGTGGTCACGGGCGAGGTCGTGTGGCGGGCGCGGGAGCGTCAACGGTTTTCGTCGGGCGTATCGGTGCACGGCGAAACTCTCGCGAGCGTCGTGGGCGGTTGGGAAACACGCGCCTCGTTGCGCCTCACCGACGCCCTTTCCGGCGAGGTTCAAGCCCGCGGTTCTCTTCACCGCGACATCGTCGACGAGCTCGGCGCGCCGCAGCACGAGCTCCTTTATTCCATCGACGAAGCGCCCCTGCTCACGCCCTCCGCGTGCATCGTGAACGTGCGCGTTCCCGAGGGAATTCGCCTGTTTGCGTACGATCGTGTGTCTTGCAAGCTTCGCTGGACGACGGGGCTTTCTTTGCCCCTCGGCACCGCAGTCGTGGCCGTCGACGAACGCATCGTTGCCAACGCCCCAGACGGCACGCTCCTCGCCCTCGACGCGCGCACCGGCACGCAGGTCTTTGCACACCGCAGCGATCTCGCCGACCGAGGCACGCCGCCACGACGCCTCGAACCCGTGCTTCGCGCCGGCGCCCTCTTTGTTCCGTCCACAAAAGTCGACGTCTACAGGCCCGACGACGGCGCGCGCCTCGGCCAAGTGCCGTGCGAAGTCGTTCCCGATCTGTTGCGCGTCGATGATCGCTGCGGCGTGTATGTCGCCGAGGAATCCGGCCACGTATGCGCGTACGCCGCAGGAACGCGCCTAGGCGTCGTTGGGTAGCAGGTGACAGTGCAAGGCGTTCCCACCCCCGAAGACTTCATGGCGCGCCACCAGGAGCGCCTGGCGTGGATGCCTTGGCTCTACGCCGGATTGAAACCCGAGTTGCGCCGTCCGTTGAGGGCTTGGCAGGCCGCCATTCAAGCGCGCCTCGTCGCCCTTGAGTGCATCACCATCGGCGACGATTGTTTTCTTGCACCCGACGCGCAACTTTTTGCGGAGCCGCGCCGGCCCATCGTGATTGGCAACGCCGTCACGATCGCGAGCGGGTCGTTCTTGCACGGGCCTGTCACCATCGGCGACAACGTGAGCATCAACGCCCGGGTCAGCATGGACGGCGGCGGCGCGGGCATCGTCATTGGGGCCGGCTGCCGCATCGCCACCGGCGTGATGATCTACGCATTTAACCACGGAATGGCCCCGGGCGTTTCCATCTCTACGCAGAAGACAACCAGCCGTGGTATTGTTTTGGGATGTGACGTATGGATAGGGGCTGGCGCCGGGATTACCGACGGCGTACGCATCGGTGACGGAGCCGTCGTCGGCATGGGCTCCGTCGTCACGCGCGACGTCGAGGCGGGCGCAATCGTTGGCGGAAGTCCCGCGCGGGTCATCGGGACGCGAGGTCGTTGAGACGGCGCAGCGTCTCGGGCGACATTTTTTTCTTCGCGCACGGAAGATGCTTCGTGCTCAGAAGAGGTTGTGCCGCGTGAATCTCTGCTTTTTCCCCTGTTCAACGCCTCTTGGGTTTCCCACGACGACGGCGAAATTGTAGTCATCGACAAGCCCGCGGGCATTCCCGTGCAGGCCCACGACGACACCCGCCGCGACGACTTGGTCTTTCGCCTCGAACACCATTTTGCAGGTCGGCGCTTCGCTGTGCACCAGCGCCTCGATCGCGACACGAGCGGCCTTGTGATCTTCGTAACCGACTCGCCCGAGGCCAACCGCGTCATCGCTCGCCAGTTCGAGGGGCGCACGATCGAAAAGGGCTACCTCGCGGTCGTCGAGCGGTGGGAACACGAAGACACGCTCACCATTCGCACCCCCCTCGTCGAAGACGATGGCCCTCACGGCGGCCGCATGCGCGTCGCAGCCAGCAGCGATAAAAAGGGGCAAAAAGCAGTGAGCCACGTGCGCGTCGTTCGCCGCGGCCCGGCCCGCGTCCTCGTGCACATCACCCTTGAAACCGGGCGCACGCACCAGGCACGCGTGCATCTTGCAAGCATCGGTTCGCCGATTGTGGGCGACCGCGCGTACGGTGCCACGCCGTCGCTGCGCCTCATGCTCCATGCGGCGCGCCTCGCGTTTACGAACGTGCGCGGGGCTCTCGTGCGCATCGAGAGCAAGGCGCCAGCCGAGTTCGACGCCGCCCTCGAAGAGCGCGACACGGTTGACGTCTACGACAACAAAGCACTCTTGGACCGCGCGGTGCAGCGTGCTCTTTTTGCGCGCAGTTTTCTCGCGTGGTCCGACGAACCCGTGCAAACCACGGCGTTTCGCGTGATCAATGCCAGCGGCGACGGTCTGCCGCTCCTCGCGGTGGACCACTACGACGGCTTCGCGGTGGCGCAGTTTTACGAAGACGACGCCACGTGGACGGCCGAGCGCCGAGCCCGTGTCGTCGCGGCGCTCTCGCGCGCCGGTTTTCGCGGTGTGTATACAAAGCGCAGACCCAAACAAGCCAATGTAATCATCGACGCTTCCGCCGCTGGGCTTGCGCCATCCGTGCCCGATGCGGGCGAGGCTCACCCCGCCGATTTCACCGTCCTCGAAGAGGGAATGCGCATTTCGGTGCGCCTCGGCGATGGCCTCTCGACTGGTATTTTCCTCGATCAGCGGGCTAACCGCCTCCGCGTGCGCCTTCTCGCCTCCGGGAGCAGCATCCTCAATCTTTTTGCGTACACGTGCGGCTTTAGCCTTGCGGCCTCCCTCGGTGGGGCGTGGCGCACGGTGTCCGTCGATGCCAGCGCGGGTGCCCTTGAGCGCGGCGAAGAATTTTTTGCCGCGAACGATCGGCTTGGCCTCGCGGACGATCACTTTCTGTGCATCGATGTCTTTGGTGCCGTCGCGGATTTGAAAAAGCGCTTTGGGCTTTTCGATCTCATCGTGCTCGATCCGCCAAGCTTTGCCACCACGAAACGCTCGCGTTTTTCCGCCTCAAGTGATTACGGCAAGCTTGTCGCCGAGGTGCTTCCGCTCCTCAGAAATGGGGGGCGTTTGCTCGCCTCCACAAACCACCGCGGCATCACCCCCGACCGCTTTCGCTCCCTCGTTCGCAAAGGTGCCGAGCTTGCGGGGCGCACGGTCGGCCAGCTCAAAGACCTCCCGACGCCCGTCGATTTTCCGTCGGCAGCCGGCCAATTTTCTCATCTCAAGGCGGTCCTCTTGACCCTCGATCGATGTGATTCTCCATGAGTGCCCGGGTGCTCTTTGTGGAGTGCGGCGACAGCTTCACCTTCAACGTTCTTGACGCCTTGCCCGTGCCACGAAGCTCCGTCGTGATGCGCGATGCGGCTTCGGCGATGACGTTTCTTTCCGAGGAAACTCCCTCATGGGCCGTCATTGGGCCAGGTCCTTTCAATCCCGCCCACGCGGGCCTGCTGCCCATCGTGCAGGCCCTCGCCGCCGAACGCATTCCCACGCTGGGCATCTGCCTCGGTCATCAGGCGATTGGGGTTCACTTCGGTGCGCCCCTTGAGCCCGTGCCGCCGCAACACGGCGTGCGCTGTTCGGTGCACTTTACACCGAGTCGTCTCTTGCCTCACTTCGAGGGTTCGACCACCGTGATGCGCTACCATTCGCTCGCGCTGCGAGACCCCTTGCCGCAGTCGCTTCGCGTCATTGCCCGCGCCGAAGACGGCACCATCATGGCGATTGAGCACACAACCCTGCCCTTTCTTGGCCTGCAATTTCACCCAGATTCCTTCGCAACGCCGAGCGGTGAGGCTATCATTCGCGACTTTGTGCGCGCCGCCGTTGCGCCCTCTTTCGAGACCGCCGAGACGGCGTCGTGAATCTCGAACAGCTAAACCGCGAGTCAACTTTTGCCCTTCTCGGGCCCGGTTTTCGCGATGGCAAGACCTCGCTCTTGACCGGTCTTCGCGAGCCCGAGTCGCCGAGCGCGCTTGCCTTCACTCTTCTCGCGTTCGAAGAAACGCCGAGGCCAAACCTCGACTGGTTCACCGGCGACGAGCAATACGTCGACCCCATCCCTCGCGACGGCAAGGGCATTTTGCCCGACGACCTCGACGCCTCGGGCTACGACGCCGCCATCGCGGAGATTCGCGAGGCCATTGGTCGAGGCGAGGTTTACCAGGTTAATTACACGCGATTCGTCAGTCTTGGTGCCGCGCGGGCCATCTCGATTTTTCGCGCGCTCACCCGCGATGGCCTTGCGCCGTATGCCACGTGGCTTCGTCTTCCGTCGGGCCTTGAAGTGGTCGGCGCGTCGCCCGAGTGCCTCTTTCGCATCGACGGCACGCGCATCGTCAGCGAGCCCATGAAGGGAACGGCGCGCCACGAAGATGAGGCCGCACTCCTCGGCAGCCGCAAAGAAAATGCCGAGCTCGCGATGATCACCGATCTCGTGCGGCATGAGCTTTCGACGCAGGCGCGCGAAAAATCGGTGAGGGTTCTCGAAGAGCGGCGCCTCGTGCGTTTGCCCTATGCGCTGCAGACAATTGCTCGGGTTGGTGCGGAGCTTTACCCAGGTTATTCGCTGACAAAACTGCTACAAGCCATGCATCCCGCGGGCAGCGTTGTCGGCGCGCCCAAGCGCACCGCTCTCGAACTTCTGAGCCGTTTGGAGGGCGCACCGCGGGGCGCGTATTGCGGCACGCTCGTCGTGCGCGACGGTGACCGCGCCACGGCGTCGGTGATGATCCGCACCGCGTTTCGCACGTCCGCGCAGGCACCCTTTCGCTACGGCACCGGCAGCGGCATCACGTGGGCCTCCGACGCAGCGCTCGAATTCGCGGAGCTGGACCTCAAAGTTTCCGCCCTCCGATGAGCTACACGCTTCTGCGTGTGGTGCGGAACGGCGTGGTGCTTCGAGAGGGCCATCGCCAGCGTTTTTCCTCGCAATCAGCGCGCATCATCGCAGCCTTCGACCGCTTCTGCATCGAGGCTGACCCGGGAGTTTACGCCCTTGAGGCGGCTTCGCATGACCTTGTGGTGACGCCCCGAACGGGCTCCGCGCTC
>CAMCKZ010000127.1 GCA_945875545.1 Polyangium aurulentum
CCTTGTCGGCCGTCGCGAAATCGAGACTCGACTCCGTGGACCCCGCAGCGTAACCCGGCGCCCCAGGAGCGTGGCAACCGCTGCAGTTCTTCGAAAGGGTATTGGTGTAAACTGCATCAAATGATCCCGTTGCCGCGGCGGCCCCGCCGTCGGTGGCGGTATCGACGGAACTGCACCCCGCGACTGCCATGGAGGCTGCGATCGAGAAAGAGGTCAACGCGGCACAAGACAGAAGGCGAGACGTGGTCATGGCGCGGAGGTTATCGCGCCCCTGTCCTCGGTGCCAAGCATCGCGAGATACATCGCGAACTCATCGCGGCGACGGGCCCGCCTCGGATCGCGCAGGCGCGCCAAAACCGTAAACGCCCGCTCCAAACGACCGTGGGCCTCACGCCGCACAGCCGGCGTCTGAGTCAAGGCCATTTCGCCGAAACGAAGCAGCACGTCGAGAGCCCCGTCGCCGTAGGGCGTGCCCGTGCGACGCCCCCAGGCATCCAACAAGCCCAGCGCGTGGTCGAAACGGGTTGCTGCCTCGCGCGTGCGCCCAAGGGCCGCCATGACGTCTCCTAGGCGCGCCTCGCCCATCGCCTCGGCCTCGAGATCTTCGTCGAGACCGGTCGCTTTGAAGCGCGCCCCGAGCGTTGCGAGTCGCGCGGCGACAAACGGCTCGGCCAACGCAGCCTCTCCGCGGAGCAGATGCGCCTCGCCCGCCATGCCGTCGAGCAAGATCATGGCGTCGCGTCGCCACGTTTCCGCGTTCGCCAAAGTGCCGCGAACGAGGGGCCGACCAAACGGACCGGCCGGTGCCCGCGCTCCACGTTCCACCAAACTACGTGCAGACTGCACAGCGACCAGAGCCTCGCCTCCGTGCCCCCGCCCGAGCTCGCTCGCGGCCAGTCCCAAGGCCACCGTGAGCCTCTGCGCGTCGTCCGAATCGCCTGGCAAACTCCCCGCGGAAAGCTCTTGGAACGCCGCCGCCGCCTCGGGAAAATACCCGGCACCGAGCGCGTACAATGCGCGGCGTTGGGTGACGAGTTTGTGAAACTCGATGAGCGCGGGCTCGGTCGTGAGCAGCGCAGCGCAGCGTTCGCCCGACACTTTGGCACCCTCGTCTTCGCCCAAATGAAACTGTGCGCGAGCCTTCATGAGGCACAGGGCGAGAGCCTCGTTGGCGTCGAGGGTGGGCAGCAGCGCGCGGGCGTTGAGGCTCGACACGACCTCGCCAAAATTCCCGAGCGCCGACTCGACGGCCGCCACGAGCGCCCGGGTAGACGCTAGAAATCGAGGCATTTCTGTACACATATCGAGAGCAAACCGCGCGTGACCCTTCGCAATCGACGCCAATTCCGAGTTTCCGGTGCGCAAAAAACGTTGCCCTTCGACCACGGCCCACAGGTGCTGCAACTCGCAGGTGCCACCGAAACGATCCGCCGCGGCATCCAGGTGCTTCAAGACCGCCAACGCCGCCTCTTCGTGGGCCGTGCCCGAGAGCTGCGCCAAGCGCTGCGCCCCAACATAAGCATGTGCAAACTGCACGCGTGCGTCGCCGTCGGAGCCAAAGCGGCCTCGCAGATCCGCCATGCCGTCGCCCTGCCCCTCGGCCTTTCGCATGTCGAGAAAACCCTCGATTGCCTCAAGGGAATCGGTGACGAGCAACACCGCAAAATAGTCGGCCCGCGCCCCGACAAACACTCCCTTCGCGCGGGACAAATACGCGCGCTCCAGCATCACGCCGCGGTACAGGCCCTCCGCGTAGGGTCGCTCGGCCGTGCCATCGTCGACAAAACCGATCCACGTTTTGGCAAAGTTCGCGAGGAGGAGGCCCGCATTCGCCTCGGCCCCGGCGCGCATCGTGGCCTCGATGAGGGAACGGCGCCGCTCGAACGAACGATTCGCGAGGTAGACGGCGAAGACATTTTCTCTGACTTTTTCCTCGGTTTCGGCACCCACATGTTCGATGGGTGACGCCGCCCTTGCGGGGCCCAAGGGCAAAAGGGCCCTCTCCACGGCGATGCGAAAAGCTGCGGAGCCTCCCTCCGCGAGGCCCTTCGAAATCGTCTCGAGAAGGGCATCGCGCCCGGCCACTTTTGACCCGCGCAAGGCATCGCGCACAACCCTCGCGCCCCAGCCAAGTTGAACCCCCTCGGCCAGCGCTGGGTGCGATGCCAAACGCAGACCAAGGGCGAGGGCCGCGGCCCGGTCGTCCATGCGCCGTGACAGCTCCATCTGAGACTTGCCGAGGAGTGCGATGAGGTCCGGATCTTTCAACTTTGACCAGGGCATTCGCTTGGCAAGGTCGATGGCGAGGTCCGTCTCGCCGAGCACATCGTTGACCTCCACGCACACGAGCAGCGCCAGGGCTTCGGTGGCCGCATCGTAGCCGCTAAGGTACGGCGTGACCCTCGTGATGCGGGCGTGGGCATCGGCCACAAACGTGGCGGAAAGGTCTCCGCGACCAAGGCCAATTTCAGCGGAGCGTTGAGCGGTGAGCTCCCCGAGAAGCAGCGCCGTACGCCTGTCGCCGTCGGTGACCGCCGCCCGCGAATAGCGATCGAGGTAAAACGCAGCGCCGTCAAACTCGCGCAGCGAGAGGTGAATTCGCACGATGGAGAGAAGCAGCGAAAGCTCGGAATCGGGGGTTTTCGCACGCTCAAGCTGCCGTGTGCGCACGAGAAGCTTGTCGAAACGTGACCGCGCCGAAGCCCCCTCATCGGCCAGTTGTTCGTCGGTGATCGTTGCCGCCAGACGGCCGTCTAGGGCCGTGGCGTAGACGTCAAGGGAGCCGTCTTTCGCGCACGTGACGAAGAGCTCCTTGGCACTGGGCGTGGGGTATTGGCAGCCCACTTGCGCCGTCGTCAGTTGCTGCGTCCTCGCGCCATCGGCCACCGGCGATCCATCGCGGGCGTGCGAAAACGGAACGCGCAAAATGACACCCGCATCGCGGCCGTCGATGTGCCCATCGCCGTTCGTATCATTCACGTATTGCGTGAAATAGATAAAGTCACCTGCCTTCGCAAAGGCTGGAAAAGCGCTGATGCCAGGAAACGGCACGGGCACATCGACGGGCGGTCGATCGGCCTGCTGAAGGTCTGCGAGCCGCAACTGCGGACGACTCTTCGGCGCGAGCCCGACCCCCACGGCCTCCGACGCGGACTCGATTGGAACGTAAGCCACGTAGCGGCCGTCGGGACTGAGGGCCGGCGACGCAACGCCGCCCGCGAGAACAACCTCTTGACCCGGCTCTTCGCTCGCAGCGGGGCGCGCGCCGGCCGCAAGAAGTTTGCGCAGGTGCGGCACGCCGTCCACGCCCCGGCGCGCCACGAAGTACAAACCTTTTCCGTCCGGTGCCCAAAGGGGATTGGAGTCGCGCGTGAGCGATCCTGTCAGGCAATTTGCAACACTTTCGCCATTCACAGCCCGCACACATACGTCTCCCTTGGCGTCGTTTTTGAACGAAATGTAGGCCACTGTTTTTCCGTCGGGGCTCAGCACCGGCGTGGCCACAGGTGCCCCCTCGTCGAATAGAACGCGCGCCTCAAGACGACGGCGCGAAGCGATCTGCACCAGCGCCGAAACGGACTCGGTGCTCACAAAAACAAAGTTGTCGCCCGCGGCGTCAGGGCTCTGAGAGAACTCATCGCTCGGGCCGGCGGTGAGCCGCACGAGGGGCCGAAGCTCGGCGCGTGCGACGGCCGCCGACAACAATATGGCCGCTCCATAGCCCGCGCGACGCGAGCCTACCGACACGACTTCACCTCGATCTGCCCGGGAAATCGCTCGACCCGCGATGAACATGGAATGTCTTGCAGGTGAACGGCACGCCAGGCGCGGGCCGCCTCGGTCTCCGTGAGGGCCGGCTGTTTGCGCACCATGACCTGCCACAACTGCCGCCGGTGACGGTTCTGACGCTCGACGAGAGCGGCAACGAGGCCGCCGTCAATTGTCGTGTTGCACGTGGCCGGTGTTTCCAAAAGGATGCCGTCAAAGCCCTCCGCGAGGCACGCTTTCTCAAGGAGCGAGTCAATGAGATCCGCGTCCGCGGCACCTTCGTCGTCCCGGTCAAAACTCTTGGCTACGCCGCCGCCCACGTCGCGCGTTTCAAACGGTGCAGCCCCGGGCCGAATGCTCGATTGTTCCAGCTTTTCTTCGAGGGAAACGTGACGACCGCCGGCCTGAAGTTCGAGGGCCGTGCGCCGGTCGACGATCACAACCTCCGGCGCCTTGATGCATCCTGAGACCATGACGGCCCCGCACGCGAACGAGAGGGTGAGAAGAAATTTCATAGCCGCGGCGGACCTTTCGGGAGCATGGGCAAGAGAGATTTTTCGAGCATGGGCGCGATGGGAACCCCTCGCGTTTCGTCGATGCGAACGGCCGCACTAAGCCCGCCGAGTTCCATCGCCAGGGAGGCAAGGCCATCGTGAAAGCGAAGCCGCACCGCCTTTGGGTAGCCCAATGCGAGGGCCTGGCGCGCGCGGTTTGCGCTGATATTTTCCCCGAAAGGGTCGTAGACATCGAGCAACAAGCGCAGCTGATCGGGGCTTGTTCGGGCGACGTCCACGCGGCCCTCAAGGGTGCGGCGCCACGGCTTCAGGCGAATCGCCATGTGCGCATCGAGGGGCTGCTTGTCGGCGGCCAACTCAAGGCCCGTCAGGTCTCCGCGAAAGTCGATCTGCGAATCCGCACCGCGCACATCGACGAAGATGCGCCCGCCGATCGAGCCATTGAAAGCGCGCAGCTCCAGGCGATCAACGGAAAGCGTATTGCGATCGACGCGCACGCTCGCCCCAAGAGGCCCGAGTTCGTGCTCCCCCATCGTCATGCGTTTGATGCGGATAAATGCAGTCTCCGCGACGAATGGTTGCTGGTCCTCGAAGCGCTCGCGGGAAAAGGCGTCGGGCCTCGACGTGAGCAGTCGAATCGAATCGCCCTCGAACCGAATGTCTTCGGTTACGGGCACTCGCCCCTCAAGACCTTGGATGCCGCCGCCTAGCCAATCGAGGTGGACATCCAAAAATTCAACGAGGCCATCGATGCGCACGAGCGACCTATCGCCGGCGGCCAGAACCACTGGAAAACGAATGCGACCCTTGGCCACAATGCCGGGAATTGCCTGGGAAATAGGTGCCAAGTCCTGGGTCAAGACGGCCCGCAGGTAAGCCGACTCCCGGCCCACCACGACGACATCTCCGCTCCCGAGGGAAGCCGTGCGAGGCTTCAGGTCGAGCGAACCTGTGCCCGCAAGGTGCGTGCCCGTGCCTCCAAGCGACACCTCCACTTTCGTAATTGCGATCGCCTCGGACCGGCTCCCCTGCGCGTCGATATTCGCGGCCACAGCACCCAAGTCGACGCGCTGACGACCGCGAAGCTTCGCACTTTTCATGGATAATGCCGCGTGAACATCGACCCTCTCCCCATCCGGCGAGACGACCGACAGAGACGCGCGGGCTCCGTCGACGTGGCCTCCCTCTTGGGCCACTTCCCCGTCGAGGCCATCGCAGGTGGCGTCCGCCTTCAGAGTGACAGCCCGCCCCTCCTTGAGAAGCGTTGCGTCTATCGATGCATTCTGCACATACCCGCTGCCGGCCTTCTGGCCATTGATACGTGCATCTTGCACAGATATTTTGAGCGCCATATTGCCACGAGATGCCGTGAAGGCCTGAGGGGCCAAGGCCAGCCCCGCGTCGTCCCAGCGGTCGATGAAACCCGCGGCACTTCCCTGGGCATTCACCTGAAGAAATGCAAGATTTTCGAGGGTTACGTTGCCCGACGTGCGAAGGGCTTTCGGCAGGTACTCGGCGTGCTCGGCTCCCGCGTCGAGCGAGAATACGAGAGCCTTGGTCTTCGGTTGAAAGGAGAACGAGCCCTTCAACCGCGCGTCCGGGAGCCGGTCTCCCTTGACCTCGACAAATACTTCGGCGGCTCGCGCCCCTGCCCGCGTGCCTCGAACCTCCATGCTCAGGCCCCGGGGCGGGTCGCCATCGCCGAGGCTCACGTGGCCAAGAACGGCCCGCGCATGAAGCTCACGGCCGACGCGCAGGTCGTCCCACGAAAGCACCATATCGCCTATTTTTGCAGGGATCGGGGCCCCGCACACCGCAAGCCCCGAGGTCTTCAAACGCCCTGCCGGAAGCCTATCTGCGCCCGCAATGCCGTCGAGTTCGAGAGACATCTGGGCCGCGGCGAGGGACTTCGCGCAGAGCGTGGGGCCAGCGACGGGAATGAAAGACGCGAAGGGTGCCAGCGACGGAACGGACGCCGACGCTTTCACGTGGGCGGTTTTGCCATGGGGTGCCGCGCTGAAGGCAACCTTGGCCCCGAAGGCCTCGAGCGTCCCGCGCACAGACGGCACCTTTGCTTTCGCCGCCAGAAAATCAGCGGGCCCGTCTGCCTCCACGGAATATTTGACCTCGGAACTCGTGGTTTTTCCTTGGCCATTCGCAACAACGAGGGCGCGGACACCGCCGACGATCGTCGGGCGCGCGGCCGTGGACGTGCCTTCAAGAGACACATCGGTGACAAGCTGTTCGGCCCTCACGCCCGCACTTTCGAGGGATGCGATTGCCACATGCAGTTTCGTTGTGACATCGACCGATGCCTTCGCCGACGTGTCTGTGGCGGGCGGCCCCTGGAGGCGCAGCGACACGTCTTTGAGCTCTAGGCCATCGGCGGCAAGGGTTCCGAGATGCGCCGAGAGGACCGGCGTGTGGACGACGGTGCCGCGCAGAATGGCCGACCCATCGAGGGCCACGTCTGCCAGTCGAGCAGCGCCGTTTCTCAGTGTTTTTGCGCGCAAGTGACACGTGAGTTCGGCGCCGGGGTCGGGCGCCTTCTTTGCCGTAACTGCCGCAGTTGGCGCAGTTGCCGTAGCTGCCGCAGTTGGCGCAGTTGGCGCCGCTTGCCCCGGCGTGTCGCCCGGCGAATCGGCCTCCAGCAACCCTTGAAAGCCCTCGATTTGGACGGCGTCGGGCCCCGCGATGTGGGCCACCATGAGACTCAATTTGCCGTGAGGAACCCCTCCCGCGAGAAAGCCAATTCGGCCGTTGGCCTCGAGGCCCTTCACGGCGACAGCCTCTTCGCCGACGCGAACCGTCAGCTCGCGAAGGGCCCCGTGCACCAGCACCTCCGCATCTGGACCCATCGCGGCCCCCGCGCCAAATGCCAAGGCGTGCGCGGTTATTTGCAGGGGATCCGCATCAAGAGCTAGCACGCGCGACGCGACGCTCGACGCCAAAAGCTCGCGAATGGGTGCAATCTGCACCTTCATGGAGGCCGCGGGGACCGAGACCAGCGACCCCTTGGGTGTGTCGCGATGGAGCAGCGTGATCTCGCCCGCGAGAACCTTATTGACCGCCTCAAACGAAAGCGGCTCGACGCGAATTTCTTCGCTCGATGCACTCGTGACCGCATGGCACTTGCCGTGAAACAGCCTCGCCGCCCCCGGCGCGCGGGGGTCGAAATCTTGCGAAAGGAGGTCGATGGTTAGCTCGCCGTCGGCCACACCGCCCGGCGCTATTTCGAGATGGCCAGCAAGCTGAAGTGCCGCGTTTTGCTGGGTATCCCGCACACCGGTTTGCGAAACCACGACGTGAAGTGGACCGCCGGCTTGCGCGAGATCGACGGAGAGCGAGCCCGAACGGAACGAACTCTGAGCGCCAAGACCCTCGACGCGCAGGCGCGAAACCTTTCCGGTCGTGAGGCTCCTGCGCTCCGTCGTGACCGTGACGTTGGTCAGTTGAAACGAACGGAGCTCTCCCGCGATCTTTCCGAGACCGACAAGGTTCTTGGCCACCTCCAAGGAGGCCGCTTCGTCGTTTTCTTCGTCGTCACCCGGACCCTTTTCCGGATCATCTGCGTCACGCGCAAAGCGCAGCGCCTCGACGGAAAGTCCGTCTACAGACAGCCCATCGATGCGTTTTTGGCCAGAAAATACTAGAGAAACGAAGGATGCATCTATGCGCAACGAGGCAAGGTGAATGCTGGTTACCGGGGCATTCTTGCGCGCCTTCGTGATCGCGATCGTGACGTCCGAGAGCTCGAGGCCCGAGAGTCCAAGACGACCCGCGCCGAGACTGACGGTCATGTGACGGGCCGCGAGCTCCCT
>CAMCKZ010000128.1 GCA_945875545.1 Polyangium aurulentum
CCAGACCCGCAGCACCCAAGAGCAGGGACGCCGCCCACGAAATCGTCGCAGTCGCTTCGCCGCCGGATGCCGCATTCGCCATGCCCGACGACAGCAGCAGAACCGAAAAAATGCGGCCGCACGATAGAATTACGCGACGCAAGGTCCCAGCCATGGACGCCCAATCTATCATAAAGGAATGGCCGGAGTGCGCGGTTATGAAACGATGGCCCGAAAAAATGCGCCCGACGTGGGTCGCGCACTCGCGACTCGTCATCGTGCCCTGCGAGCGAGGCTTGGCCGCGCTTACTCGTCCGGGTCCTCGGAGGTCAAACCCTCGCCCGTTTGTGGCGTCGCGCCGCTGTCTCCTGTGCCGCGGGAGGGCACGAGGGCATCGACGGAGGTTGTTGCGCCCAGCCAAGTTGTTGTATTTGCAGAGATAAATGGTGCAAAAGAAGGACGCTCGCCGCGGTCGAGGGCTCGGGCGTCGCTCTCCTTGGCCAAACCCGCGAGCACGCCGCGCTCCCGGTGCGGGCGGCCGGGCGCGCTCGAGTCAATCCAAAAATAGCTCGCGTCCCGCACATCGATGTGAACGAATTGACTCGTGGGGTACACGCCCACGCCCACGAAGCCGAGGGTGCGGGCGTACGCTGCCAGCTGTTCATCGCGGATGCCGGGCACCACAATGTCTGCCGCGTGCCCCTTGCCGTGCTGCGACATTCCTTCCCAGGGGGAACGGTACCCGGAAAGCAGCCGAATTTCGCCCGCGTGAAAGTGCTCTTGAATGGTGTAGAGTACAGCTAAAAGGCGCGCGCTCACGGCGTGCGCGTTGTCGCTTCCGGGTTCGCGAAAGAGGAACGCCGCGTGCTCGCGGTCGGTCGGCGAAAAGGTGCCCGCGGCGTTGACCGGGCACAGCTCGGCGCGCTCTTTTGAGTTGAGATTAACCAGCACAAGACACGGAAAGCCCGCGGGCCCGACGGGGGCCGATCGCGGGGCGGCTTCATGCCACGTGCGAACCGACTCTCGGTACACGGCGGTGACCGCCACGCGGTTTGGCGGAGGCGTGCGCGCCCCACCGCGGTAGAAAAGCGAAAGCGAATCTCGTGTGGCTCTTTTTGCTGGCGCAGAACCTGCGGCGACCTTTGCAAGCGCACAAAGGAAAAAGACAGGAAAAACCCAGGATTTTGGGTCAACGTCGCGGCGCAAGAATCGCGCGGGCGGTCGAGAAAAAATCGCGTTGGCCAACTACTTACGGAAGCGCGACGGGAATTCGTTCGCGACGGCGCGCTGCTTGAGGGCGGCGTCTTCGGCATGGAGCCGCACCGCGCGGTCGAGGAGTTCTTTTTCAACCTCGACGTGTTTCGGGTCCGGCAGGCAACACTCCACGGGGCACACCGCTTGGCAGGCCTCGTGGTCGTAAAACCCGACGCACTCCGTGCACAACTCGGGGTCGATAAGGTAGATTTCTTCGCCCTCGCTGATTGCCTCGTTGGGGCATTCGGGCTCGCAAGCGCCGCAATTGATGCAGTCGGTCGTGATGTACGTGGCCATGGCGACGCCGCTAGCACGGGCTTCGAGAAAGGCCGCTTCCTTAAGGGCGAAGGAGAAGAATCGAGCGTTGGATTTCTGCAACGCCGCGCCACATTCGCTTAAGGCGAGAGGCGTGAATCGTCCGCGCCCACTTTTTCTGTCGCCGTTTGCGTTCGTTGCATCCCTTGGCTGGCTTGCGAGAACCGCTGTATTTGCAGTCCTTGCGTTCGCCGCCAGCGGATGCACGCCCGCGATTGGCGATGCGTGCTCCTACGCCACCGAGTGCTCTGCCACGGGAACGCGGGCCTGCGATACGACGCAGCCCGGGGGGTACTGCACGGTCAACGACTGCAATCGCCGCAGTTGTCCAGCAAATTCGGTCTGCATTCTTTTTGGGGCCCGCGAACCGGGTTGCCCGACGATCGATTTCGCCACGCCAAGGCTCGCCAGAACCTCCTGTATGGCCGCTTGCCTCACGGGGGTAGATTGCCGCGCCGGTTACGTTTGCGCCTCGCCTGTGGGCCTCCCATGGGCCGGAAGCGCCCTCGACGACGACCCCCTCGCAAGGGTCTGCCTCGCGGCCAGTTCCGGGCCCGCGCCGGTCACGAGTCCGATCGACGCGGCCGTTTCAATCGATGGGGCGGGAGCGGCGGACGCGGGCGTTTTGCCTGTGTGTTCGCCCGCTGGCCCCGAGGTTCCTGCGGTCGACGCGCCCATTCGTCGCGCCGACGCCGCGGCTCCCTGAGGAGATTCGCAGGGGTTCATGATCGCCGCCCTCCTCCTTCGACGCGTGGCCGGCGCCCTCGGCACGCTTGCCCTTTTGGCCTCGCTCGTCTTCGTGGCCACGCGATGGCTGCCCGGAGACATCACGCCCATTGCCCTTGGTGAAGAGGCTTCTCCCGCGGACCGCCAGCGGCTTCGAACGCGGCTGCATCTCGACGACGCGAGATGGGTGCAGTTTGCATACTTCGCGCGGGACGTTTCTTCCCTGGCGTGGGGCGCATCTTTGCGGCGGCCCCAAGAACAGTGCATTGATCGCGTGCGAGATGCGGCAAAACCCACGGCAATGCTCGCATTTACCGCGGTCGCCATCGGCGGTATTTTTGGCCTGAGCGCGGCGGTGCGCGTGGTTGTTTCGCGTTCGCGCGCGCTGCGCCATGCCATCGACGTCCTCGCCGCGACGCCCCTTTTGGCCTTCGCGCCGGTGGTCACCTGGCTCCTCGCGTGGAAGGTTCGCCTCTTGCCGTTGCCCGGTGATCCGGACTCGGGCCTCAGCGGAACGCTCTTCGCCGCGGGCCTTCTGGCGTTGCCCCTCGGGGCTCATTTGGCGCGCTTGGCCATCGCGCTTCTGGAGCCCCTGCGAGACGGAAATATGCTGCGTCTTGTGCGCGCGAAGGGTGCCACAGAGTTGCGCGTTTGGGCCGGGCATGCGCTGCCCCAAGTGGCTTCAACGCTGGTCGTCGTGCTCGGTGCGCAACTTGGCGCGCTGCTTGGTGGAGCGGTGGTTTTGGAACGGCTTTTCGAACGGCCGGGCCTCGGGCTTCTGGCCCTTGAAGCTTGGCAAGCGCGCGACATCCCGATGCTTGAGGCCGCGGTGCTGGGCTCCGGTGCCATTTTTGTGGCGACGCAACTGCTGGCGGGACTAGTGGCGATGACCCTCGACGCCCGGAGTCGCGAGGAATGAGCGCGCACTTGAGTAGGTTTTTCCCTATTGTTTGCGTCGCTGCGGTCGCGGCGATTCTTGCGGGCTCGTCTTCGAGTGGGGCCTTGTTGGCGCCGGCTCACGCCTTCGAATTGCCATCGATCCATACGCCGTATGCGCCATTGGGTTTCGGGGAAGCCGGCATCGACTTATCGTATGCGATAGGTGTAGGTGTGCTTCGTTCCATCGCGCTCGCAGCGGCGGTCGGCGTGACAGCCCTTGCCGCGGGCGTGGCTCTCGGTGCAACCGCCGGTCTTCGCGGGCGTCCCGTCGACGACGCGGTCGAACGGGCGTGCGATTTGGCCCAGTCATTTCCCTCGTTTTTTCTCGCGTTGGCGGTCTTGGCAACCGTGCGTACGCCCTCGCGTCTTCACATTGGCGGCGTGCTGTTGCTGACCGCCTGGGCACCGTTTGCACGCCTCGCCGTGGCAGAAGTGCGCATTCTTCGCCGTGCACCTTTCGTCGAAGCGGCGCGGGCCTTGGGGCGCTCAACGGCCTCCATCGTATGGGTGCATCTTGCACCTTGTTTGGCGCCCGTCGCGTTCGTGCAACTCGGAAGCACCATGGCGGCGGTTGTTCTTGGAGAGGCGGCCTTCGCATTTGTGGGCCTCGGGCCAGGCGATGAGGCGTCTCTCGGCACCATCGTTGAGCAGGGCGTTGCCTGCCTTGCGCGATCGCCCCACGTGCTGCTTTCTGCCGCGGTGGCCATCGTCCTCTTGAACGCGTCGCTGCTGCGCCTCGGGCGCCGCGAATAGAAGCGTGCGGCGAAACGATTTTGGGGTGCGCGGGCGGGCCTCGGGCACCTGTGTGCTAACCGTTGATGGGTGTTTGGCCCCGTTCCGCTTCCGCGCACCTTTGAAGCCTGCTTGCGCGACGTGACCTCGGAAAGTGCGCCCGTGCGCGCGAGCGCTTTCGCCGATCTCGGGCGGCATCAGGCCCGTGTTGAAGGGGAGAGGTCGCGGGTCATCGCGTGCTTGGAACGCGGTATTTTGCACGATAACGAGAGTCGCGTCCGCGTCGCGGCTGTTCTCGCCGCCGCCGATCTCGATGGGCGCGCGGTGCTGCCCGCGCTGCTCGTTGCGTGCGAAGACGACGCCCCATTTGTTCGCGAGATGGCCGTGCGAACCCTCGGTGAGGCCGGAGACGCGCGGGCAATTCCAAAGCTGCGGCGCCTCCTCGACGACGACCGCACCGAGCTTCGTTACCAAGCCGTCACGGCGTGGAGCCGCATGCCCCACGAAACAGTTGCAGAATGCATGGAACCATTGTTCGCCGTATTTCGCCGCGAGGGTGAGCATTCCGAGGTGCGCTTGATGGTGCTGCGCGTCGTCGATGAGCACGTCGAACAGATGGAGCCTGGGGCACCTGTACCGGGCCTGGAGGCAGTCTTGAGTCACGCCGCAGCCGAGGCAAATATGCGGCTTTTGGCAGGGATTATTCTGTCCAAGCTTGGCAATCCCGAGGGCCGAAACATTGTTGCAGAGTGCATCCATCGAAGGCCGCTGCCCGGGCACTCGGCGTCGGAAGATGATCGGGAAGCGGTGCTCCTCGCGGGCCGATTTCGCTGGACGGAGACGATGCCAGCGCTGCGGCGGAGGGCCCGCGGGATTGGCCGATGGCTGGCCGACACCTGCGCCACCGAGTCGCTGATTTCGCTCGCGGCCATGGGCGACACCCGAGCCCTAAGCGATGCCGCCGAGCTCACGCGCAAGGCCCGAGGAGCTGCGCGGGCGTCGATGGCGATGCTCTTGGCGCGGGCCCGGGTCACCGACGCCATTCCTTGGCTCACGGGCGATGCCGCGCACGATACCGCGGTTCACGACGCGCTTATTGAGCTGCAAAAAGCCGCGTCAAACTCGTTGTAACGGCGTCAGCGGCGCACTATTTCGGCCCCTCGGGAAGTTCTCTTTTCGGGGGCCCTGGCGAGGCTCCGGGCGATGCTGGCGCCGATAGAATAGGCGAGGCCCCGGGCGATGCTGGCGCCGGTAGAACAGGCGAGAAAACAGGCGCTGCACCTGGCCCTGCAACCGCCGACGCAGCCCTTGTCACTACGAGGTCATACAGCTCCGAAGCCATGAGAAGGAGCAGCGTAAGTACTTGTAGTTTACCAGCACTTTCTGCAGCCCGGTGCCACGCTTGGATGCTCTCGCCGTCGGGCCCGACTCCGCGAATCGCGCCCGCGTGAAAGAGTTCGTCGATGTGCGGGGCAATGACCATGGCTTCGACGACCAGCGCGATGGTGGCGATGCCGGCGAGGGCCCGCTTGAGGATTCGCAGGCGCGATTCTCCGCTATTTCCCAGGAGAATATCCGTCAGCCACACCACCGCCGCGCACGCGAGGGCGATGGTATCGAAGCGTCGAAAGATTCGTGTCATGGCCTCCGCGGCGTAGGGCGAGGGGACGATCTTGAATTGGATTGGGGCGACGATCGCGCCGAGAACGACCCACCCAAAAAGCCAAAGCCCCACGGCGTGGACGCGAAGTACAAGAACCAAGCGCCTTAGGAGCAGCATCATTCGACCAGTGTACAGGCGCGCGAAGCGGTTTTCTCGCCCCGATTTTGCTCACTGCGTCATGGATTCGGGCCTTCCCGCGGGCCGCACCCATGGTAGGAGCGGGCGCACGCGCAGGGCTATTTTCCCAGCGGCAACTCAGGAGATTCTCATGGCTCAGCGCAGCTTCGACGCAATCGTGATTGGTGGAGGACCCGGCGGCTACGTGTGCGGCATTCGCCTCGGCCAGCTGAAACAAAAGGTTCTCGTGATTGAGCGCGAAGAAGTGGGCGGCGTCTGCCTCAACTGGGGCTGCATACCGTCCAAGGCTCTCATCAGCGCGAGCCACTCTTACGAGAAGCTCACCCACAGCGAGAACATGGGGCTTTTCGCCGACAACGTGCGCGTCGACGTTCCGAAGATGCAAGACTGGAAAAACGGCATCGTTAAGAAGCTTACCGGGGGTATTCGCGGGCTTTTCAAGGGCAACAGCGTGGAACTGGCCATGGGTACGGCAAGGCTCGTGGGGCCCAAGCTCGTCGAGATTACCGCCGCCGACGGCACCAAAGAAGTCGTCGAAGCGACGAAGGCCATTGTCATCGCCACGGGCGCTGAAACGATCGAAATTCCTTCGTTCAAGTTCGACGGCAAGCAGGTCATCGGTGCCCGTGAAGCGGTCTCACTCACGAGCGTTCCGAAGCGCCTCGCGGTCATTGGCGGCGGCGTCATCGGCACCGAACTTGGCGGCGTGTACCAGCGACTCGGGGCCGAGCTGACGATCATCGAGGCCACCGATCAGATCCTCCCAGGCACCGAGCCTGAACTCGCTAAAATCGTGGAAAAAACCTTCGTTAAGCACGGCGCCAAAGTGGTCAAGAATGCCATGGCGAAGAGCATGGAGAGGCAGGCAGACGGCTCCATCGTGGTGAATGTCGAGGTTGGCGGCGGCGTCGAAAAAGTCGTGTGCGACGTCCTTCTTGTGGCCGTTGGCATGCGCGCGAATACGGCCTCCCTCGGCCTTGAGGCCGCGGGCGTGAAAGCCGATCGCGGCATGATCCCCACCGACATCCAGGGGCGTACCAACGTGCCGCACATCTTTGCCATCGGAGATGTGGCGGGAGGTCCGCTCCTCGCGCACAAGGCGAGCAAAGAGGGCGAGGTCGTGGCCGAAGTAATTGCCGGCCATAAGGCGGCAAAAGACTGGGTCGCCATTCCCGGCGCGATTTTTACGGACCCCGAAGTCGGCACCATGGGTCTCACGGAGGCGCAGGCGAAGGCCAAGGGCATCGACATACTCGTCGGCACATTTCCGTTCGCATCCCTCGGGCGGGCCATGGCCGTGGGCGAAACCGATGGCCTTTTCAAGGTCATCGCCGACAAAAAGACCCACGAGGTTTTGGGTGTTCACATCTGCGGGCCGTCCGCCACAGACCTCATCTGCGAGGGCGTCTTGGCGGTGGAAATGCACGCGTTCCTCGAGGACATCGGGCTCAGCATTCACCCCCATCCAACCCTTGGCGAAGGCCTGATGGAGGCATCGATGGCGGCGCTCGGGCAGGCGATTCATAAGCTAAATCGCTGAACAATACAGCCTCGCGGTGACAGCAGCAGGCCTTCGCCGCGACGCAAACTCCGCTGCCAAAGTGGTTGCACAGTGCACGCACTAAATGTGCACTGTGCACATTTATCTCAGGGGCACGGGTCCGACGTGTCGCCGGGCGCGACGATCACGGGCTTGCCCGTCTTGTGGAAGCTCGCGTGAAAGCATCGGAGTTGATGTTTGACCGCGGGCTCTTGGGAGTAAAGCGCGTGCGGATCGAACGTGCCGTCGCCGGCGTATTGAACGATGGCGCCCGTGTATTTCGCGCCTGCCCGGGACGACGTGAGGTTGTCAACGAGCGGGTAACTGCGAAGGCCATCGAGGCCGGCAAGTTTGAGCCCACCCTGCATTTCTGGCCATATTGCGCTGCCAGCTTCCGGCGTGCCGTAGGCGATGGCCATCGCGTCGTAGACCGCCATGGGAAAGTAGCTGTCGAGCTTTCCCGCGGGCGCGTAGATGGATCGCACCGGGTGACCGGCAAGGGGATTTCGCGCGAGGCGCGGCGTGAACACGACCGGGTCCGCGCTCTCGATCGCGGTCTCGATGGCGTGCATCGCTGGGTGCATGAACGACAGCTCGCCCGCGGCATCGAGGATGAACGCGATGAGTCCGCGCGTGTTTCCGAAGACCGTCGTGCGCATGAACATGTACGACCAATAACCGCCCGCACCCGTCGGAACGACGGCACCAACGCGGGGCTCCGTCGCACCAAAAAGATTGGTGTAGAGTCCACCCATCGACTGCCCTTG
>CAMCKZ010000129.1 GCA_945875545.1 Polyangium aurulentum
TGCCCCATCGCGAAAGCGTAGCCCGCGACGTTGAACATGGGGATGTCGTTCAGCCAGTCTCCGACGACGACGCACTCATCGACGGTGACGCCGTAATGCTCCGCAAGAAATTTGAGCGCCATGCCCTTGGTGCCCGTGGTGGAGCGCACAATCATGCCCCAGTGGCCGTCGAGGCTGCGAAGCGGAAAGACCGCCACCTGCACCGTAGGCCCAATGGCCGCCAGTATCTCGCGCGCGGCCTGCGCCACTTGGTCGGCCCGCCCGATGGAGACGACCGCGGTGATGCCGTCAGGGGCCGTCCACACGGGATCGTCGACCATGGATCGCGTCACGCGGAGCTCACTCGACCAAGACGTTACGTAGCGGAGAAACTGTCCCCCGCCCTCGTCGTGAATGACCGCATCGCGCGCGAAGACGAACGCCGACGGCCCATTGCGGACGAGGGCATCGCGAAGCTTCAAGGCGTCGCCGCCGACGATGGCAAACTGCAACACGGTGCGATGATCAATCGTGCTGACCACCTGACTTCCGTCGACCACACCAACGGGGCCGCGAATGTTGCACACCTCCGCAGCGTGCCGCGTTCCTGCGTAAAGGCGACCCGTGATGATGGCGGTGTGCACGCCCGCGAGCCCGGCTGCACGAAGCGCTCGCGCATCGATGGGGTGCGGAGACCCGGTGGCGGCGAGCAGGGTTCCGTCGAGATCGACAGCAATGAGCTTAGGCCTAACGTTGGCGCGCGGTCGCAATGTTCCTCGAATCGGGGGGGGGTGCCGGAGCGGCAAGCGGAGGGTATCGGAAGTTTGCCCGGGTGCGAAACCCGGAATTGCACAATCGGGCCGATCGGTGAAATTCCCGCTCATCCCCATCGCAAACGGCAGCCGCCTACCGGTGGGCCAGGCCCCAATTGGCACCGTACCCCGCGTCAACCACGAGGCGAACGTTGAGCGCTACGACGTTTTCCATGAGGGTTTTTACGTGCGCGGCGGCCTCCTCGACCAGACCTTCGTCGACCTCAAACACGAGCTCATCGTGCACCGTGAGCACCATCTCGGCCCCTCGCGCCGGGCATGCTTCAAGGGCTGTCATGGCGCGCTTCAAGATGTCGGCGGCGGTGCCCTGGATGGGCGTGTTCTTCGCCATGCGTTCGGCCTCGGTTCGCAAGACGCGGTTCGTCGAAGACAGATTCGGCAAGTACCTCACACGACCATCGAGGGTGCGCACAAAGCCGGTTTCCCGGGCACGGGCAATGACCCCATCGAGCCACCCGGAAACGTCGGGGTATGCAGCAAAATAGCTGGAAATAAATCGCGCGGCCTCGTCGCGGCCGACCCCCAATTGTTTGCCTAGCGCCCACTCGCCCATGCCGTACAGCACGCCGAAATTGATGGCCTTCGCGCTGCGTCGCTGGTCCTGCGAAACGTCTTCGAGAGACAGCCCGTACATCCTCGCGGCGGTGGCTCGATGGATATCGACGCCGCTGGCAAACGCGTTGATGAGAGCCCGGTCTCCGGAGAGATGCGCAAGCACCCGAAGCTCGATCTGCGAGTAGTCCGCGGAGAGAATCCATTTTCCCGGACGGGCCACAAATGCATCGCGAACGCGGCGCCCCATTTCCGTGCGAATCGGCACGTTTTGCAGGTTCGGATCGTGGCACGCGAGGCGACCTGTCACCGCATTGGTTTGGTCGAACCGCGGATGAATGCGCCCCGTCGCGGGACGAACAAATGTTGGCAGGGTATCGAGGTAGGTGCCGAGGAGTTTGTCGAGCTCGCGGTGTTCAAGAACGACGCGAGGAAATTCGTGCCGCGACGCGAGCTCTTCGAGGACCTCCGCGTCCACCGATCGGCCGCCCTTCGGTGTTTTTTTGATGACCGGCAGGCCCAGTTCGTCGAAGAAGACAGCCTCGAGCTGCGTGCGCGATCTCATGGAAATAGGCCGACCTACGATGCGCTGGGCCCGCGCTTCGATCTCCACGAGCGCCGCGCGCACGCTCGTCGCCTGGCGCCCGAGCTCCTCTACGTCGATGCCTACGCCGCGGCATTCCATGCGCGTCAAGACCGCGCGCAACGGCAGGTCGACCTCGACGAGAAGCGTCTCGAGTCCCGTCTCCACGACCCGCCCCGCGAGCATGGCACCGGCGGCAAGAAGCACGCGGGCCTTGGCGATGGCGTCCTCGGCAACGGCGTCAACGGGCTGCAGATCGACGTCGTCGGGCGCGCCTTTCTTCTTGCCGCCAGGGGCCTCTGGCAAGGCTATTTGCACGCGATTCGCGAGACCATCCCAGGTTCTTGGCGCGTCGGGGTCTGCCACATACGCCAAGAGCTGCACGTCAAGAAATGTGCAGTTTGCACGCACTTCAATAAGTGAATCCATCGCCGCCCGATCCCATACGAACGACCGGGCTGTTCGCCCCGCGCACGCCGCGAGCACCGCGGAGGTCTCTTCGGGCGACAGCTTCGCCGGTGCCCCGAGCACGCGATGGGCCACCGGCACATACAGGGCCTCGCCGTCGGCGGCGACCGCAAGCCCGACCAAACCACTCTCGCCGGCCCCGCCAACGACAACAGGCACGAATGCCAGCATTTTATCCCGCTCTATGAACGCCGCTGCCTCCGTGGCCCCGGCGTAGCGCCAGGCGAAAGGGGCGGGCTCGGGCGCATCGACGACCGCGGCCTCCACCACCGGTGCGGCCCTCTTGGGCAAGAGACCAAGCTGCCGCGTGAGACCGAGTTCTGTGAAGAGTACACGTAGTTCTTCCACGTGCGGTGGACCGATTCGAACACCCTCGCGCGAGAGGGTAACGGGGATATCGTCGACGAGGGTCACGAGGCGTCGCGACAAGGGCAACGTGGCGGTGGCGGCGAGCAAAGACTGGCGCAGTTTCTCCTTTTTCAGGTCAGGCGCAGCCTCCATAATTCCTCTTAAATTCAAATGGTTAAGCAACAGATCCGTCGCCGTTTTCGGACCTACGCCCGTAACGCCAGGCACGTTATCCGAGGCGTCACCGACGAGCGCAAGCCAGTCACCGAGGGCCTCCGGCGGAACACCAAATTTTTCCCTCACGCCTGCCGCATCGACCACGCGATCTTTCGATGGGTCAAAGAGCAGCACGCGATCATCTCCGCTTCGCACAAGCTGCAGAAGATCCTTGTCGCCCGAAACAACCACCACGCGCATGCCCTCGAGAAGGGCCCAGCGTGTGGCCGTCGCGATAAGATCGTCGGCCTCGACCGCCTCTTTCTGCAAAACGCACCACCCGAATGCCCTGGCAATTTGCTCACATCGCCCGATTTGCGCCGAAAGGTCCGGAGGGGCTGGGGGCCGATTGGCCTTGTAACTCGGAAGCCACTCTTTTCGGAAGCTGGGCGATTTTGAGTCCATGCAGACTACAAGGTTCGCCGGTGCAAAGGCGTCGAGTAGGCGCTGCAACATCGCGAAGGTGCCGTGGACGGCATGCGTTGGTTCGCCGCTGGGGCTGCTTAGGGGCACGAGCGCGTGGTAAGCCCGGAAAATGTACCCGCTCAGATCCACGATCCAAAGGGCGTCGGGGTCGAGGGGAACAGGAAGGGCGGGATGCCGAGGCGCGGACGAAGCCATGGGGCAATTCCCCACGGCAAAGCGCGCGCGTCAAGGTCGACTATCTGGCCCGCCCTCGCTGTCCTGGACTACCGTGAGACCTGTTGGCCCGGCAATCCACCCCCCCCAGCGACGACTTGCACCGATGCGGCGAGCCCATTGGGCGCTGGCGCCTCGTGCGTTGCATTGGCAGTGGCGGCATGGGCAGCGTCTGGGAGGCCCACCACGAGTCTCTGAAGCGCCGCGTTGCCATCAAGTTCATTCACGCCGCGCGCGTGAACGACGAAGAAACGCGCATGCGGTTCGTCACCGAGGCGAAGGCGGCGGCCTCGCTCCAGTCACGCCACGTGGTCGAGATTTTGGATCACGGCGTCACCGATCGCGGCGACCCCTTCATCGTGATGGAATATTTGTCCGGTGAGTCGCTCGAAGATCGCCTCCAGCGAGAAGGGCGCTTGGGCCTCGATGTGACCGCAACCATCGTGGTGCAGGTCTCGCGTGCCCTGCAACAAGCGCACGACGTGGGCATCATTCACCGCGACTTGAAACCGGAGAATATTTTCCTCGTACCCGACCACGAGGCCGGCCCATTTACAGCTAAAATCCTCGATTTTGGCGTAGCAAAGGTTTCGGGGCTTAGCGCAGACCTTGCGGACGCAAGGACCAAAACGGGCATGCTGATGGGCACGCCGTATTACATGGCACCGGAGCAGGCGAAGGGTGCGAAAGACATTTGCCCCCAGTCCGATATTTGGTCCCTCGGCGTCATTGCGTACCGCTGCATGACCGGGCAGCTCCCCTTCGAGGGCCACGCCCTCGGCGAACTTTTGGTGAACATTTGCGTTGGTGCCTACCCGGCAGCCACGAGCGTCATCGCGGGCCTTCCTCCAGGCGTTGATGGCGTTCTGGCCGCGGCCCTCGACCTCGATCCGGCGCGCCGATTTGCGAGGGTGCAAGACTTCGCGCGGGCCCTCGCGGACGTGGCGTCGGACGGCGGGAGTCTGCATCACACGTTCAATCCCGTGGTCACGCCGGCCTCGCCGTTCTCCGTTCCCGCGCCCCGATGGGTAGGGGCCCCCGGCGTGGATCCCCTTGCCGCGACGCGCGCATCGATGCCGCCGAGCACCAAGTCGCCCGTCAGCGACTGGCCAAAAATCCAGGATAATTCCCCGTCAATTCGACATTCGGCCTCCGCAAGCGGGCCGCGCCTGTCGGTCATTCTCTTCGCGCTCGCCACGTGCGTCGCGCTCGGTGGCGCGTTTTGGCGAATACATGTTTCGCGCAACGGCTTGGCGCCGTCGGGCCCCTCCGGAGTCGCCTCTGCCCCGCCCCGCGCGCCATCCCCCGCGCCCGAATCGGCTGATGGGAATCAGCTGCAGTCTGCACCTAAATCCGAAGAACCACCGACGCTCCCGGAGCCCGCCGTTCGCGCGCCGAACCCGGTGGTGCCCCAACCGCAAGACAAGCGCGCCCCGGCACCGCCGAGGGCCAAGCGTGAGGTTTCTTCCAGTGCGGATCCGGGGTTTTAACGCCCGCGAACTGCCCCGCGAATCTATTTTTCGAGCGTCGCGGCGATCATGCGTAGTCGCTTTTTTGCCATGTCCGCGAGCGGGCCGCCCGGTGCCAGCAGGAGGTACTTTTCGTAAGCCTCGAAGGCATCTTTCCATCGGTGCCCCTCCGCGAGGCGTCCGCCTTTGTAAAAGTAGAGCGGAGCCCACGTTGGTTCCACGCGAATTCCCGCCTCAATCTCTTTGATCGCGGCTTCGCCATCGCGAAGACCAAGCTTGCAGAGTGCACGCTCTACGCGAATCTCGCCGCCATCACGGCGCTCCACCACCCGATCGAAGGCCACGAGGGCCGCCGCGAACATCGACAATTGGCGCAGCTCGTGACCGGCCTCCGCGAGTTCGCCGACGGCAGACCGCGCATCGGTCGCCACGCGGTTCAGCACCTCGATGGCCTCTTTGGGCCGCGAACTTTTTACGAGCGCCGAGGCGAAAGAAATTCGCACGACACCGGACCCACCGGAAGCCTTTTCCGCCGCGAGAAATGCCTCGCTCGCCAGCGGAAAACCATCGCTCGCGAGGACGATATAGGCGCGGTTCAACATCAGCGACGGCTCGTTGACGTGCGCCCCGAGACCGCGGTCGGTGACCGCCAGCGCCGCCTTCGTATCGCCCTCTTCGAGAAGACGAACCCCGAGGGCGAGCGACGCCTCCAGGTGCCCCGGCTCATCGCCCAGCACACCCTCGTAGGCGTTCTTGGCATCGGTGCCAGCCCCGTGAAGTTCGGCCACGCGCCCGATGAGCACGCGCCCGCTGAAGGAAGCTTTTTCCGCGGGTGTGAGCTGCTTGACAAGGTTGTCGGCCTCGTCGCCCTGCCCCGCTTCGATGGCGGTTCGCAGCGCCGCAACATGGAGTCCAGAGGACGGCAACGCATGGATTTCTCCTGGTATTACCGGGGGCTTACTTCCTCCGCACGACGACGCCGCGACGCCCACGGCGGCAATAAAAACGTAATGAATTCGGCTCGTAGTCACTAGCGTTCGTTCTCCAAGTTTCGCGAAGTATCGCGCTGCTGCGTAAGTTCCACGGCCGCCACAATGCGATCGCGCACCAATTTGACCTGCGACGGATCCGTTAGCTTCTTGCCGTCGGCGTCCGTCACGTAAAAGACGTCGGCCACTTGATGGCCCTCGGTGTTGATCTTGGAGCTCCAGATCGTCAGTCCAAGGCGATGCATGCAGTATGCAAGTGCAAACAAAAGTCCTGGACGATCCCGGGCAAAAACCTCGATCACCGTGTGCTTTGGCGACGCTCGGTCATCGACCACGACCCGAGTGCGCACCGCCGGAGTCGGCCGTTCGAGAAAGCCCGTCGGCAACTTGTCTTGGAGCCAGCGATCGATGCCGCCCGTGCGATCGTCGAGGGACGAGAGGTCGTCGACGACCCGCTCGCCGAGTCTGAGAAGCCCGTCGCTTCCGCGCAAGCGATGACTCACCCAAAAAAGATCGAGAGCTTCCGTGCGCCCGTCTTCGTCGTGGATTCGGGAGTGAATTTGAGCCGCAAGAACGTCGAGTCTTTGCGCCGTAATCACCGCCGCGATGCGCGCCAGCAGACCCGGCGCGTCTTCCGTCAAGACACAAATTTCGGCCACACCCGGAACCTCTGTTTCCACAACAGAAACGCGCACTTCGCCCATCATTTGCCCCTCCGCGAGGCGGGCATGGGCGGCCATGCGTTTGGCGTCGTTGGCCAAGAGGTAGCGGTCAGGAAGGGTGCGCAAAAACTCTTCGACGGCCTCCGGCGAAAGCTCACTCGCGTCCACCACCGACTGCACGATCCGCTGACGCCGCGCCGCGTCTGCGCGCTCTCGCGGACGCCCCTCGAAGACCGCATCGGCGCCCGCATAAAGGTCGTCGAGCATGCGCGCCTTCCACTGCGTCAGCGCCGTCGGCGACGTCGTTGAAACGTCGACGACCGTCAGGAGGAAGAGGTGCCGCAGACGCTCGCGATCCCCAACCCGGTCGACCAGGCCTTGAGCTGTCTCGGGTTCGTCGAGGTCTCGCCGCGTCGCCGTGTGGTACATCTCCAAGTGCAGCTCGATGAGGGCCGCAACGTCGGCTATTTCCTGCGGATCAAGGCCCAGGCGCTGCAAGATCGCCGTCGACTTTTGTGCCCCGACCGCCGCGTGATTCAGGCGTGACCCGGACTTGTCGGGGTAACCTTTTCCGATGTCGTGGAGGAGGGCCGCGCAGAAGAGAACGCGCGGGTTGCTAAGCTCCACGGCGATGCGACTCGCGAGGGGAAATTCGTTTCCGAGCTCGCCGCGGCATAGAGCAGCCAGCTTATCGACAGCGGTCACACTATGCACATCTACTGTATATACGTGGTATACATCGTGGTGACTGCGGCCCGTCACCGGTTCGAACTCCGGAATCATTGCGAGGAGCAGCCCAAGCTCGTGAAGCTCGCCGAGCGCCGAACGCCCTCGGAAGGCGCCGACGGGGCATTTCTGACTAAGGATGGCGAGAAAGATGGGGGCCGCATCGGGCGAATTTCGTAGTCTTTCCGTCCACTTAGGCTCCGCAGCCGCGCGCGAGATGGCATCTCGCGTGAAGCTCGACATGGGTGCATCTTCCTTTGAAGCGACGGCAACGACGCGCAAGGCCGTCGCGGGATTTCGCGTCAGCGCCTCGACGTTCTCAAGGGCGACGGTCCCATCGAAGCGACGAATATCGGCCTCGAGCACGGCCTCGACGGGCTTTCCGCGGCGCTTGCGCGGACGAACGCGATCAAGAATGCGCTCGCAGGAACGGCTCACCGCATGGGCGCGCTGGTAGTACGCCTGCATCAAGGCTTCGGCCGCGAGCGCGCGGCGGTCGACGGGATCATCGATGTGCAGAGGCTCGAAACCGAGGGCCACGGCGAT